>CAXTDP010000231.1:0-530 GCA_964242295.1 uncultured Acetobacteraceae bacterium
GGGGTATGGGGGCGATGGCGTGCACGAACAGGGTGTGCCCGGCGGTCAACAGGTGGCCCGCCATGGGACGGCCCATGATGCCGAGTCCGATGAAACCGATGTTGCTCATGGTTGAAGGTCCTTTTCAGGAAGTTGTGACTGAGGGAACGTGGCGTTGGGTGGCGTCAATGCTGCTCCCTCTGCCTCCTGGAGAGGGCCAGGGTGAGGGGCGGGCAAGCACAGAGCTTGCGGGAAGTAGGCCACAGTGCAACGGCGCGGACCGCATCCTGCTCCGCAACCAAGACCCCCTCACCTCCCGGAGGGAGAGGGAGCAGGAAGGCATTCGCCGTCATGGCTGCGGGCCTTGCAAGCTGGCGGTGGTCCGGATCAGGCTGCCGCGGCCATATACGGCTTCATCCAGCCCAGCCCGGCGGCTGACGGCTTGTACTCGCAGCCGATCCAGCCGGCATAGCCCAGTTCGTCGAGGCGGCGGAACACGTAGGGGTAGTTGATCTCCCCGGTGCCCGGCTCGTTCCGACCGGGGTTGTCGG
>CAXTDP010000231.1:540-8037 GCA_964242295.1 uncultured Acetobacteraceae bacterium
ATGCGGAAGAAGTTGCGCTCGATGGTCGGCAGCAGGTCGCCTTCCATCACCTGGGCGTGGTAGATGTCGTACTGCAGCTTGATGCTGGGATGGCCCACCTCGTCCAGGATCGCCAGCCCCTGCGCGGTGCGGCTGACAAAGAAGCCCGGCACGTCCCGGGTGTTCACTGGCTCCAGCAGGAGTCCAATCCCGGCCTTGTCCAGCGCGTCACCGGCAAAGCGCAGGTTGTCCACCAATGTCCGGTGCGCCGCCGCGTCGTCCGGCGCCGCAAGCCCGGCCAGGCAGTTGACCTGCGGGGCGCCCAGCGCCTTGGCATACTCGATGGCGCGGGCGACGCCGGCGCGGAACTCGTCCACGCGCCCGGGCAGGCAGGCGATGCCGCGCTCGCCGCCAGCCCAGTTGCCGGCGGGCAGGTTGTGCAGCACCACCTGCAGGCCGGCCGCCTTCGCCGTGTCGGCGACCTGCTGCGCCGGATGGTCATAGGGGAACAGGAACTCGACAGCCCCAAAGCCGGCGCGGGACGCGGCGGCGAAGCGGTCGAGGAACGGCTGCTCGGTGAACAGCATCGTCAGGTTGGCGGCGAACTTGGGCATGTCATACTCCTGCGGCACCGGGCCGGATTGGGCGGCGGGTGCCATGGGTCGGTGGGACAGGGAAGGAAGCCGGTGCTTGCGGCCTCCCTCACCCCGGCCCTCTCCCGGAAGGAAAGGGAGCAGGGAACCTACCGGGCGGCGGGCTCGAGCTGCTTCGGCGCGGGCTGCGCGTCCATCTCCTGGCTCCTCTTGATGGACAGCGATGGGTCCAGGCACAGGATATCCTCGAACTCGTTCACGCTGTCCACCTCCGTGCCCATGCTGATGTTCGTCACCTTCTCCAAGATGAACTCCATCACGACCGGCACCTGGAACTCCTCCATCAGCGCATGGGCGCGGGCGAAGGCGTCCTTGAACTCGTTCGGGCTTTTCACCCGGACTGCCTTGCAGCCCAACCCCTCCGCCACGGCCACGTGGTCCACGCCGTAGCCCGGCACCGCGTCGCCGTCCGCCGGGGCGTTGATGTTGTCAAACGCCAGGCTGACCTCGAAGTCCATCTGGAAGCCGCGCTGCGCCTGCCGGATCAGCCCGAGGTAGGAGTTGTTCACCACGATATGCAGGTACGGCAGCTTGTGCTGCGCGCCGACCGCCAGCTCCTCGATCATGAACTGGAAGTCGTAGTCGCCCGACAGCGCCACGATCTTGCGCGCCGGGTCCGCCGCCCGCACGCCCAGCGCCGCCGGCAGGGTCCAGCCCAGCGGCCCCGCCTGGCCGCAGTTGATCCAGTTGCGCGGCTTGTAAACCTTGAGGAACTGCGCCCCGGCAATCTGCGACAGGCCGATGGTGGTGACATAGCAGGTGTCGCGGTCCAGGATCTCGTTCATCTCCTGGTAAACCCGCTGCGGCTTCAGCGGCACGGCGTCGAAGTGCGACTTGCGCAGCATGTTCGCCTTGCGGTGCTCGCACGACCCCGCCCAGGCCGAGCGGTCGCGCAGCGTGCCGGCCGCCTTCATCGCACGCGCGACCGCCAGGAACTGCACCAGCGCCGCCTTGGCGTCCGAGACGATGCCGAAGTCCGGGCCGAACACCCGGCCGATCTGCGTCGGCTCGATGTCCACGTGCACGAACGTGCGGCCCTTCGTATAGACATCCACCGACCCGGTGTGGCGGTTGGCCCAGCGGTTGCCGATGCCCATCGCGAAGTCGCTGTCCAGGAACGTCGCGTTCCCATAGCGGTGGCTCGTCTGCAAACCGACCATTCCCGCCATCAGCCGGTGGTCGTCGGGGATGCAGCCCCAGCCCATCAGGGTCGGGATCACCGGCACGCCGGTCAGTTCGGCGAACTCCACCAGCAGGTCGCACGCGTCGGCGTTGATGATGCCGCCGCCGGCGATCAGCAACGGGCGCTCGGCGGCGTTCAGCATCGCCATGGCGCGCTCCGCCTGCGGGCGGGTGGCGGCGGGCTTGTAGATCGGCAGCGGCTCGTAGGTGCTGTCGTCGAACTCGATCTCGGCCATCTGCACGTCGATCGGCAGGTCGATCAGCACGGGGCCGGGGCGTCCGGAGCGCATGACATGGAACGCCTGCTGGAACACCATCGGCACCAGCGCGGGTTCGTGCACACAGACCGACCACTTGGTGACGGTCTTGGCGATGGTCTCGATGTCAACGGCCTGGAAGTCTTCCTTGTGCATCTTGGCGCGGGGCGCCTGGCCGGTGATGCACAGGATGGGGATGCTGTCGGCCTGGGCGGTATACAGCCCGGTGATCATGTCGGTGCCGGCCGGGCCTGACGTGCCGATGCAGACGCCGATGTTGCCGGCCTTGGTGCGGCTATAGCCGTCGGCCATATGGGACGCGCCCTCCACATGCCGGGCCAGGATGTGACGGATGCTGCCGCGCGCCTTGAGCGCGGCATAGAGCGGGTTGATGGCGGCGCCAGGGACGCCAAAGGCGACGGTGACGCCTTCCCGTTCCAGCACGCGCACCGCCGCGTCAATCGCCTTCATCTTGGCCATGTCGTCACCCTCCCCTGCTGTTTCTGCGTTGGGCCAACCATCGCGGAAGCCGACAGGGATTGCCATATAATTTGCAAACGATTCCGCGATGTGGAAAGACATGGATTTTGTTGATTTTCAGCAGTGTGTTATCAGATTGCAGAACATACATTATTCCACTGAATAGCATATCGGAACTGCCACTGCTCCCTCTCCCTCCGGAAGAGGGCCGGGGTGAGGGAGGCCACGCGGGCAGGCTTGTCCGATACTGGGCATACACCAGCCGGGTCCGGTCTCACGGTCCTTCCCTCACCCCAACCCTCTCCCAGGGGGGGAGGGAGCAGGTTGCGGCTACCCCCTAAACCGGAGTCCCCCCATGCGCCCGCCACGCACCCAGGCTAAGCCCACCCGCACCCCCGCCGAACGCTCGGACCAGGTGCAGTCGCTTGTCCGTGCCCTGTCCATCCTCAACCGCCTTGCCGCCGGGCATGAAGGGACGACGCTGACCGAGGTCGCGCAGCAGGTCGGCCTGTCCCCTTCCACCGCGCATCGCCTGCTCACCACGCTGGAACAGGAGCGCTACGTCCAGTTCGACCCGGAGCGGCGGCTGTGGTCGGTCGGCGTGCAGGCCTTCGTCGCCGGCAGCGGCTTCCTGCGCACCCGCAGCCTGGTCGGCGCCGCCCGCCCGCACATGCGCGCCTTGATGGAGGACGGCGAGGAGACCGTGAACCTCGCCGTCGAGGACGGGGGCGAGGCGGTTTACCTGTCCCAGGTCGAGTGCCGGCAGATGATGCGCGCCTTCGCCCGGCCCGGTGGGCGGGTGCCGCTGCATTGCTCATCCGTCGGCAAGGCGCTGCTGTCGGCGATGACGGATGCGGACCTGGCCCGCGTGCTGCACCGGCACGGCCTGGCGCGGGTGACGGTGAAGACCATCACCACCACCCCTGCCCTGCGCGCCGACGTGGCCGCCACCCGCACCCGCGGCTATGCCATTGACGACGAGGAGCACGCGGTCGGCCTGCGCTGCATCGCGGCGGTGGTCTTCAACGAATCCGCCGACCCTCTCGGCGCCGTGTCGCTGTCCGGGCCGATGGCCCGCATCTCCGACGAGCGCATCCCGCTGCTGGGCGACCTGGTGCGCCGCAAGGCCGACGCCATCACCGCCCAGCTCGGCGGCGCCCTGCCGGGCTGGCGCAACGGGGGTTAGCCCGCTCCGGGATAAACCACAGCTTCAGGGCTGGCGTGGCGGGCGCCCGCACCGTGGCCGCTGCCGGCATGAGCCATCCAGCCGCAGGACCTTTCACCCACGATCCCCACTTCCACCCGGACATGCTGCCCGGCGTCGAAATGGTGGACGGAAGCCGTTCCGGAATGTTGTGCTTCCCCATCCGGCGAAGTAGGCCATACTGCCAGGACGAGACCGCACCAATGCGGCACGTCCGCAACCCTGCCGCCCCCGCGGCAACACGAGGAAACGACATGAGCCTGACAAGAACCTTCCGCGCCGCCGCCCTGTTTTTGGCGGCCTGCACGGCCCTGGCCGTTACGGCTGCCCCGGCGGGCGCGCAGACCATCTCGGAGATCGTCAAACGCGGCAAGGTCCGCATCGGCGTGCTGGTCGGGGCGCCGCCCTACGGCTCCATAGACGCCGAAGGCAAGCCGGTCGGCTACGACGAGGACGTGGCCATCCTGATTGCCAAGTATCTGAATTTGCCGATCGAGATGGTGCCGCTCACCCCGCCCAGCCGCATCCCGGCGCTGGAGTCCGGCAAGGTGGACTTCCTGGTCGCAACGCTTGCGCCCACGGCGGAGCGCGCGAAGGCCGTCATGTTCACCATCCCCTACAGCGTGTTCCAGATGGGCATCTGGTCCACGCGCGGCCAGCAGATCAAGGCCTGGGCCGACCTCAAGGGCAAGCGCGTCGGCGTCAACCGCGGCAGCAGCGTCGAGGGCGAGCTGACGAAGCGGGAGAAGGAGCTGAGCCTCAGCATCTCCCGCTTCGAGGATGACAGCACGACGATGCAGGCGCTGTTCACCGGGCAGGTCGAGGCGATTGCCGGGCCGGACGCGCAGGCGCTCGCCGCCATGAAGGCGCGCGGCGACGGCGTGGACTGCGAGCAGAAGTTCGTCTTCGCCCAGCAGCCCAATTCGATGACCGTGCGCCGGGACGCCTTCGAGCTGCACCAGTATCTGAACAACGTGATCTACATCATGAAGCTGAACGGCGAGCTGAGCGAGATCAGCCAACGCTGGGTCGGCGTGCCGCTGCCGGCACTGCCGACGTTCTGACGTCAGGACTGCATACCGTGCTGGAAGCGCCGCCCCAGTCCCCTCTCCCTCCGGGAGAGGGTTAGGGTGAGGGGGTCTTGGCCGCGGCGCGGGGCGCTGTCCGTCACAGAAGCACCCGGCCCTACCTCGGCCAACTCCGTGCTGACCTGCCCCCCCGTGCCAACCCTCTCCCGGGGGGAGAGGGAGGACCGCGCGCCCAACCCCGGCAGCAGCACGGGAGGCAGGTAAGTGGCCTTCGAATTCCAGTTCGAGCCAGTACTGGCCGAGTGGCCGTTCATCTGGGACGGCATCGTGCTGACCATCGAGCTGTCGCTCGGCGCCATCGTGCTCGGCTCGGCCCTGGCGCTGCTGCTAACCGCGGCCCGGCAGCTCGGCCCGCGCCCCGTACGCGCACTGGTGGAGGCCTATGTCGAGCTGCTGCGCAACACGCCGTTCCTGGTGCAGCTATTCCTGATCTTCTTCGGCCTGTCCGGATTAGGCCTGCGCCTGTCCGCCCCGCAGGCGTCGCTGCTGGCGATGACGTTGAACCTCGCGGCCTACTGCGTCGAGATCATCCGGGCCGGCGTGGACTCGATCCATAAATCGCAGATCGAGGCCGGCCTGTCCCTGGCCCTGAGCCGTTGGCAAGTACTGCAGCACGTCGTGGTCGTACCCGCCGTCGCCAAGGTATGGCCGGCGCTGTCCTCCCAGTTCGTGCTGATGATGCTGGCCTCCTCCATCTGCTCCTTCATCTCGGCGCAGGAGCTATCGGGCGTCACTGCCATCATCGAGCAGCGGACGTTCCGCAGCTTCGAAAGCTACATCGTCGCCACCGTGCTGTATGTCGTGCTGGCGCTGCTGCTCAAGCTGCTGCTGGCCTTCATCGGCCGGGTCAGCTTCCCGCGCGTGTCGGGCCTCGCCCGCATCCAGGCCGGCGGCGAAGCGGCATGATGATGACCTCATTCGGCCCGGCGGCGGCGCTGTTCCTGGTCAGCACCGTGCGCTGGACCCTGCTGCTGACGCTGATCGCCTTCGTCTGCGGCGGCCTGCTCGGCGGGGCGGTGGCGCTGCTGCGCTTGTCCCGGCGGCGTCCGGTGCGCCAGGCTGCCACCGCCTATATCGGGCTGATCCAATCCATCCCCGTGCTGATGGTGCTGTTCCAGGCCTATTATGGGCTGGCGCTGGCCGGCTTCGACCTGCCGCCCCTGGTGGCGGCGTCGTTCGCGCTCAGCATCTACGTCAGCGCCTACCTCGCCGACATCTGGCGCGGCGCGGTCGAGGCGGTGCCCTACCAGCAGTGGGAAGCGTCGGCGTCCCTGGCGCTGACCCGTGCGCACCAGTATCGCTACGTCATCCTGCCGCAGGCGCTGCGCCTGGCGCTGCCGCCCACGGTGGGGTTCGTGGTGCAGTTGGTGAAGAACACCTCCGTCGTCTCGGTGGTCGGCTTCGTCGAGCTGTCGCGGGCGGGTCAGTTGGTCAACAACGCGACGTTCCAGCCCTTCAAGGTCTTCGGCCTGGTGGCGCTGGTATATTTCCTGATCTGCTTCCCCTTGTCCCGGCTCAGCCGGCTGCTGGAAAGGACGCTCCATGCCGGTCGTGCAGGTTGAGGATGTCCGCAAGAGCTTCGGCCCGGTCGAGGTGCTGCGCGGCGTATCGCTGCAGGTCGAGCGCGGCCAGGTCGTCGCCCTGATCGGCCGCAGCGGGTCGGGCAAGTCCACCTTGCTGCGCTGCATGAACGGGCTGGAGCCGTTCCAGGCCGGGCGGATCGAGGTGGCCGGGCACCAGGTGGACCAGGATGACCGCCGTCTGCGGGCGCTCCGCAAGGAAGTCGGCATCGTGTTCCAGGGCTACAACCTGTTCCCGCACCTCACCGTCGGCCAGAACATCGCCCTGTCGCCGCACTTGACCAAGGGCATCCCCAAGCCGGAGGCGCGGCGGCTGGCGGAGAGGGTGCTGGCCCAGGTCGGCCTGTCCGAGAAGATAGACGCCTACCCCGACAACCTGTCCGGCGGCCAGCAGCAGCGCGTCGCCATCGCGCGTTCGTTGGCGATGCAGCCGAAGCTGATGCTGTTCGACGAGGTGACGTCCGCCCTGGACCCGGAGCTGACGGCGGAGGTGCTGGCGGTGATGGAGCAGTTGGCGCGCGACGGGATGACGATGATCCTGGTGACGCACGAGATGAACTTCGCCCGCAACGTGGCGGACACGGTGGTGTTCATGCACCAGGGAACCATCTGGGAAACCGGCCCGGCGCGCACGCTGCTGGCGGAGCCGCGGACGGTGGAGCTGCAAGCATTCCTGGGCAGCAGCTTGAAGTAGCGGCATTCGTGCGGATGGGTCCGCCGCAGACCCCGCCACCAGCGGCCAGCCGACACTGGTGCCGCTTACGCCGCCACCGGGTTTGACGGACGTGCTCGAAGGACGCCCGGCCTAGCATTACAGTTGCCGCTTTCGTTTCAGGTGTGAACGTTGTGCGGCAGCTTGATGTGCCCTGCGCCAGAGCGACCAGGCGATGACGTGAGCGGGCTGGATGCGGCGCTGGGCCAGGCGGGTGGCAATGCGGCGGATTTCCTGGACCGACCAGCGGATGAGGTCTGGCGTGCCAGGGTCCGAGGTGCCAGGGTCCGAGGTGCCAGGGTCCGAGGTGCCAGGGTCCGAGGTGCCAGGGTCCGAGGTGCCTGGGTCCGAGGTGCCTGGGG
>CAXTDP010000232.1:0-8008 GCA_964242295.1 uncultured Acetobacteraceae bacterium
GTTCCCTTGGGGTTCAGCATTTGCTGCTCGGTTGCGACCAAACGGGTGCAGACCAGCCCATCAAGGGGGCGGACAACCTCCGGGCCAATGGCAAGGGCCGGCGTTGCAGCAAGCGCCAAGAGCGCGGCGAGGACAGGCTTCATGTGTTTGATCCCACAAGGACGGGTTGGTTGGCGGCGGTGCCGATCTTGTTGACGACGCTGGTTCGCCACTGCCCGACAGTCATATCTTGGGTGATGCCGTTTGCCTGGAGCGTGGCCGCAGACAGCCCGGAAAGGGTCGTGGTCATCAACTGATTGCTTGGCGCAGTTGCCAGGCTGGCGGCATTAGCCGGGCCATAATTGTAGTATCCACGCACATCGAGGACGCTGGGATTAGTAATGCCAGTCGCCTGCAAGGCTTGTGCGCCGTCCTTGAGGTATTGTGCGGCGGCGATGGACTGGCTGGCCGGATCGTTCTTGCTGGTGATGCTAGAAGCAAGGTCCGGGTTGCTGGACCGCACTTCGCTGACCGTCTGTGCGTAAGTCCCATTCGACATCTGGAAGGCACCGGAAATTGTTCCTGTGCCGCCAGGATTTGCTTGGCAGTTACTTTCAAGAGAACAGGTGGCCGCGAGCGCCACCGGGTTGACACCTATGGCCGTGGCGTTGGCGGCGGCTTGCTGCCCCCAGGACTGGCTTGTCATCTTGCTCAGCGTGGTGCCGTCATCCGCCACCGAACCCGTCGATGCCACGTCAGACCCGCCAGTCAGGGTGCCTACGGCGTTGGAGGCGGCGGCGCTGGTCGGCGCCGCAGCAGGGACGTTGCAGGGCGAAGCATCTGCACCGCTGACGAGCGTCACCGTCCCGCTATTGGCGGCAGCAGCAGCGGCGTTGGCCTGCGTCACCAGCCGTTCAGCGGAACAACGCCACATCTGCTGTTCCTGCGCGGCAGCAGTCGCGGTCTGGGTATCGGACAGATTCCGCATCGCCAGGAGCTGGTTCGTGTGCTCCTGCGCCGTGGCCTGCTCCCCCGCCAGGCGGGCACCGGCATCGGTTGCGGCCTTCACGTCCGAGGTGGAGCCCAGTTTGTTGCGAAGCGCCGTGAGGGAGGTAAGCCGCTGCCCGGACGCCGTCAGCAGCGTCTGCGCCATCGCCTTCTGCGCTGCCAGCCCCGATGCCGTGCTGTTCATCGACAGTGCGCGGAAGTCGCCGGCCGTGGAGGCGAAATACTGGTCCGATTGTAGCACATTCTGCGTCAAGGCGCTGGTTGTGCCCACGTCCGCCGCCAGGCCGGACAGAGCCTGGACTGCGCCGCCCATATCGCTGCCGAGAGGGCTGGTCAGGCCCATACTTCCCAGCTCCGGCATCACGTCTGCCAACGCCGCCAAGTTGCCGTGGCTGACCGCTGCCAGCGTGTTGCGCAGGTGGATGATCTGCTCGATCTGATTGTTGATGATTTCAAGCTGGTGGGCGACCTTGATGGCGTCTTGGGCGACCGATTGCGCGAGCTGCGCAGCCGTGGACGCTTCGGTTGCCGGATCAGATACGATGAGGGCGTGTGCCGCGCTGCTCCACGCGACAAGGGCCGTGCAAGCCAGTCCAATGCGCTTCATCATGCTGCAGCCTCTTGTTCGGTGGTGGGGTCGGCAGCGATGGACGGCGCAAGCTGCTCAAAGTGCGGCACCCATGCTTCCGGGTCGGACCCGTGGCGGGCGATCAGCCGGTTCATGAGGTCGTAGGTGCTCTTGCGGGCCGAGATGACGGCGACCTTGTCTTTCGCGCCGCTCAGGTCAAAGCGGCACAGCACGGACCCACCAGGGCGGTGCAGCAAGAACGTGTGCCGCTTGTTCGGCAGGATTTCGGTGACGGCCAAGAACTCGGCTTCCGTCAGGCCCAATCCTTCGATCAGGTCCGCCCGGGTCGCGCCTTGGTCGGCAAAGAAAATCTTGGTCGGTATCTGCTTCCGGTAGTCCTCAGCATTGGCGCTGTTGACGACGGTGCTGACGTTCTGAGTGGCGAGGGCAACAACCCCCTCCGCTTTCCGGATTTCCTTCAGGTGCCCCTGGATGTCGTCGCGGAACGCCTCGACCTTATCGAGTTGCCAGGCTTCATCAACCACCAGCATGATCGGCTGGCCGTTGATGAGCTTGCGGACCCGGTAGAAGAAGTCAGCCAAGATCGGCGCGCAGGCGACTTCATCCTTGAACAAGGCGGACGGGTCTATGCCGGCGATGCGGGCGGACAGGTCCACTCGGTCCGCCTCGTTATCCATGACCCATCCGAGGCGCTGGCCACGGCACCACTTCCCGAGCCGGGCCGCAGCCCCGTCCTTGTCACGCTGGCCAAGCATCACCGCCACGCCGGCCAGGGATCGCATGTGCGGCGGCATCGTCATCTGCCGCTGGACACCGCGTTGCAGGCGGGCGTCCTCGTCGCTGGTGATGTCCCCCTTGCCATCCGAAAGGATGGCAGCGCGGAACAACCCGACTATATGGGCCACGTCCTCCGGCGTGTTCTGGTAGGCCAGCAGTGGCGCGAAGCCGCTATCCTTGCCGTAGGTGATCGGCAGGTAAGCCCCGCCCAGCGCCCGCACCATGACGGACAGGCCAAGGCCCTTGTCCACGATGACGACACGGGCGGACGGCACGCGCAGCGCCAACATCGAGAGCGTGCCCAGGAGGCCCGTCTTGCCCTTGCCGGTCGCCCCGAACACCATAAAGCTGCCCACATCTTCCCCGGGCGCCTGTTCCGCCCCTTGGGCGTGAAAGTGGAAGGCATATTCGGTGTCGGAGGTGGTGCGCAGCATCAAAATGGGCGCACCCCAGCGACCGCGGACGGAACCACGCGGAACGCCATGCTTCGCGGCCATCGCCACGGCGTTAATGCTCTTGACCAGGCCCGGCCGCGGGCGCCAGCGACGGTTGGGAGGGATTTGGGCGTAGAAGGCTGCCTTGATGGCGTCCGTTTCTCGGATGACCGTGACGCCGGCGCTAGCATCGGAAAGCAGGCTCTGCACCCGCGCAACGCGCCGATCCAGCTCAATTAGGGACGGAGCGCGAACCGCAACGGAGAAGTGGTGCGAGACGTAGGCGCTGCGCCCGCTCATCACGTCATCTTCGTCCTGCGTCAGCTCCTGGATTTGCGTCTTGGCAGCGTCATTGCCGGACTGCATCTGTTTGACGCGCAGGCTGATCGTGGAAAGAGCGGACGCCTTCTGCCGGAAGTGCCGGGAATTGGTGATCGTGATGGGGAACGCCACTTCGCGTAGATCGGCAAACATCGTGGGCGAGGTGCGGGATGGATAATCCAGGAACGAAAGGATGGCGCCAAACAGCGGCTCGCCTTCCCCCATGATTTGCCAGTCCCGGTGCCCGAACACGATACGCTCAGGGACGATCAGGTGCCCCATCCGACCCGTCGTGAGCGCCAGGGGGCGGAAATGACCGTTGGCGATCAGGTGCAGCGCCTCCGCTATCTCGGAGAACACCACACCGCCCTGTTCACGCAGGGCGAGGCGTCGCGCGCCGTAGCGGAACAGCCCGGCCTCGACCCGCTGCAGCACGCCTTGAAAGTCCTGCACCATCAGGTCGTCGGCATCTGGCCCGCCTTTGCCGCCGCCGATCATGGCGCGCATTCCGTTCCGGAACCCATCTTCCGGGTGCATCACCACCGTCAGGAACAAGTCGTTGCGGAACAGCGTCGCGCCGCCCTGGCTTGCCTGGTAAGCGTCATCGAAGCGGGCGGCGAACCAGTTGGAGATCGCTGGCAGCTCGGACATGCGCTGCCGGTCCTGCCGCACGTCATGGTCCCAGACTTCAATCCGAGGGTCCGCGATATTCCGATCAAGCTGGTTGTCGCCCACAGTGGCGCTGATGATAGCCCGCGCACCCGCTAGCTCCGCTGCCAGGCCGGACAGGTGGAACATGGCAAGCAGAGAGCCATCCTGGTTGATGACGATATTGCTGGCCCAATGTCCGATCTGCGGCAGGAACCGCTTTGCGTGCCGGTCAGTCGCCATAATGCGCGCCCCCCAGCGGGTCCACGCTATCGCCGCCCCAGCGGTGCCGGTCAGCAAACAGCGCGCCCGAGATCAGCGCCAAGAACATCACACGGGGGTGGTTGTGGTCGCGGGCGACCAGCCAGCGCCCCAGGAGCGTCAGCCCGGCAATCAGCGACAGCCAGAATGGATTGCCTGACAGGTAGGTAATGACCATCGGGATGCCGATGATCGGCAGCACGAACCAGAACGGCACGTTCAAGCCCTTGATGACCGCCGGCCGGGTTGCCCCGACCGACAAGCCATCCCAGGGGATTTCCTCTGTCCCCCGATGGTGCATCAGGTCACGCCGTAATGGGAAAGGATGTATGCCCCACCGAACGCCAGGGCCATGCCGCCCATCGCGGACCCGATGGCTGGAAACAGGCTGCGCCCTTCCGCGACGGCGTGCGCGCCCTTGAATGCGCAGATGAGCGGGATGGCGAGGCCGGTAATCGACAGTATCCAGGTGCCCAGGGTCGTCAGGCCCGTGGTGGGGTCAATGCCACCAGCGACGTTGACCAGCGCAAAGGCTGGTTTTGCCAGCGTTACAGCCAGGGCAAGCGCCAAGACCGCGGTTGCGGGAGATAGCCGGAACTTCATTGCTCGACCTTTCCGTTGGTGTGGTGGAGTGCGTCGCCCATCTCGTCTTTGTCGGTTTCGTCCGACACGGGCGCGGTTGCGTGGAGGGCGTCCTCCAGACGCGGGGGCGGACGGCGGGGCGCAGGTGTTACCGCCTCCTCTGGCTCAGCTGCCGGCGCCCCTTGCTGCAACCGCACGCGGGCCAGCACCTGTTCGACGCCGGCCGCATAGGCGGCACCACGCTCGATCCGGCCGGTATTGTAGCGGCGATGCGCCAAGGTCCAGACGGCTTGCACGTCGGCTGCGTAGTGGTCGGCGCCGGCTGCCATGTTGCGGCAGGCATCGAATGCGGCTTCCAGGGTCAGGCCGTGCCGGGAAATCTGGCCCGAGTTGATTTGCATGAGGCCCAGGTCAATGGACCGGCCTTGCGCGAGCAGGGCGGCAGCGCGTGCAGCAGCCTCTTGCGGCGTCGCGGAGCGGACTGCGGCGGCGGGCAGGCCGCGGGCGCGATCAGCATTGACGCCGATGACCAGGGGATCGCCGCCGCTTTCATAAATGGCGATAGCAGCCAGACGTGATTGGAACTCGCTACCCGCAGGCGCGGCGCCACACCGTAGGTCGGCGGCGAGCGCCAGGACGGCGACGAGGCTCAGGGCGGTCGCGCTCACACCGCCGCCCGTCCAGCGAGGGTGGGCCTACTCTGCTTCCGTGTCCGAATCCTCTGCTGGCGGGGGAGGATCGCGCACTGGCCATTCCCACGGCGGCTTGTCGGGTGCGGCGCGGGGCGGTCCGCTTTCCTCGGGAGGCACCCGTCCGCTGTCGATTGGCCGCAGGCCGACGAAGCGCTGCAGTTGCTCGCATCCGGCGTCATAGATGACCAACGGCCCGCCATAGCTGAACTCCTTGCGGAGCAGCCAGACGAGTCGGCCGAGGCCGGACCCCATGTAGATCTTGTCGCGCTTGTGCCGGGCCACCTGCATGATCCTGTAGCCGCGGCGCCAGGTCGTGCGAACGTAGCAAACGTACTCCGCGTCCAAGGCCTCGCAGCCGGGACTCGAAGGGCGCAGGACGATGAAGGCTTGCAGGATGCTGCCGCCGTCGCGCAGCCCTGCGCGCATATCGGCTTCGTCGTAGCCGTCCGGCACCATGCCTCCCGTGCAAATCCAGCAGATCGCACAAAGCGATGCACGGATATGACGGCCGGATAAACCCTTCCATGGGTGGACTCGCAGGGACGACAACATTCCCCGGATGGTGCGTGGCGCAGCGGTCTCATTCCCTTTCGGGCGCGTGCAGGCGCTCCGGACCCAAATTTCCCTTGTTCCCCATTGCCCATGCAGGCCCATCCGGAGTAGATGGCCACCCCGGCGCTACGCACGTTTATGATTATTGTGCATTCACAACAACAGGAACTAAGACTGACATGCACGAAAATCACGATCTTTCCAAAGGTCGCTTTATGTTCTACAAGCACCATAGTGGGCGTCAATCGGCGCTGACAAGCCAGATTTGCATGGTCAGCCGATAAAGCTTCAGCGCGGGCAGGCCAGATGACGGCTGCCGTTGCGCTCGCCTCTGTCAAGACCGTCATCGAGACGAAAGATGTTATCTCGGACTAAACGCGGACAAACGTTGACAGGATGGCGCGGACGGGATGACGTGTGGCCGCGCCGGCACAGTGTCGACGCAGCGCACGCGATGACGCATGGACGCGCGCCGCTGAAACAGCAACAATCGCACCTTGGATGTGAGGAGAGTCCGCTAACCCCTAGCAAGACCCACGAGAGCGAGCCGGAAACGGAAAAAGCCGCCCTTGCAGGGGCGGCTTTCTCCGAGAGGCTTCAGACCCCAGCCCAGCAAGGCTGAGACGATTGATTGCGTGGCACCGAGAGTAAGGACGGCTTTGAAAGCCGTCAAGGCTCCCGACGCAGGGTTTTTGCCTTCTGAAGGCTCGTCCCAACAAAGGACGAGAGCATGGACATGCACACCGCGCTGCCGACAGGCCGGCGCAAGATCACTCCGCCCCAACTCCGTGCCGAAATGGCCGGAGGCGTTCCCCTTTCCCCGACCAGCCCCGGCCGGGCGCTAGCCGCGTTCAAGCGCGCCGCCCCAGCGTTAGGTGTACCCCGTCGGGTGGTGGACCTGATTGACTGCCTGATGAGCTACAGCCCGCTCCAGGATTGGAACGGCAGCCCAGGCCTTGGTCCCATCGTCTGGCCGTCCGACGCGGAGCTGGAGGACCGGCTGTGCGTGGGGGCGAGCCAGCGCAAGGCCATCGTGCGCGCGGCGATGGACGCCGGCTATGTGCGCCTTCGTCGCAGTCCGACCGGCAAACGGTGGGGACACCGCGAGAAGGGCGGGCGGGAAGGACGCATCCTGGACGCCTACGGCTTCGACCTGGCGCCCCTGGCCGAGCGCATGGCGGAGTTCGACGGCATAACGGTCGAGTGGGAGGCACGGCGCGACGAGGGGCGGCGGCTACGGCACGAGATCACTAGCTCACGTAACCACGTCCTGTCCCTGGTGGACTTGGCAACGGCGCAGCACTTGGACGGTGCGGAGTGGTCCGCGGCTGCCGCCCAGGCTGATGCGCTGTGGCATGAACGGGGGAGCCAGCGCGACCCCCTGCCCTTGGTGCCCATTGCGGCCCGGCTGCGGGCGTTGAGCATCCACGTTCAGGAGCAGGTGACGGCAGCCCTGGTGGCTGTGGAAGCCGTGAAAAACGCCCCCGCGGGGGCGGAATACCGGCCCCACCTTACAACTACAATCCAACTTCCTATCGCATCTGCGAATACAAGCCCAACAAACGGGACTGGCGAAGCAGGGCCTGATCGGCCCGTTGTTGGACAAGAGAAGGGTAGCGATGGCCAACTCGATCAGCCAGCAGCGCAGGAGCAGCCACAAGTCGGGCCGACTCGGGAGAGCGAAGTTCAGCCTAGCGCCCTTCGAGGATTTGTGGTGACGCCAGGGTTCATCCTACTGGTCGCACCCGCCTTCCGCGATTGGGTCAACAACGCCCGGGCTGACTGGAACGACCTGGAACAGGCCGCATTCCAGGTCCGGTCAGCTCTTGGCATCTCGCCCCATGCATGGGGGCAGGCGTGCATCACACTCGGCTTGAAGGAGGCTATCATCACCCTGGCGGCGATCAGCGCCCGCCATGCTGCCGGCAAGGTGCACTCGCCAGGCGGGCTGCTGCGGAAGATGGTGGAGCTACACCAGGCAGGCGGGCTGCGGCTGGACCGGACCCTGTTCGGGCTGGCAGAGAAGGTAGACGGCAACAAGCGCCGGGGTGCCGGCGCAGAGCAGGGGTGAGGTGGCCAGAACAGTTCTTGATATGTTCCTGCTTGTCGCCTAGAGCACGTCCGGTTCAAGTGGAGACGTATCCTGAGTTCCTGACGTAGTTGGC
>CAXTDP010000233.1:0-7974 GCA_964242295.1 uncultured Acetobacteraceae bacterium
ACGATCACCTGACCATTCGCACCGGTGACTGTTGCCATCTGACCAAGCCCTTTTCACGGAAAGCCAGGCCAGGATTAGCCGAACCTTGCAGGTGCGGCAATCAGCATTGAAACGCTCTGCTACGTCCAAACCGTTAAAACGGCGTGTATGCGGCCATTAACCACGGCACGACTCGGCTTGCACTTGGATCGCATGGAGTGCCTGATGGATCGGTCAGGCTCACTTACCGAAACCGTGCGGCTGTTTGACTTCATTTGGCATATTCCAAATTCAGCAACGCCTGCGCCATTGCCCCTGGCTGAAATCCGGACGCGCCAATCCCGTTGCCGGCTGCGCTAGCGACCGAATTTTGAGCCACGCAGCGCGCCGGAAAGATTACGTTAAGATATGTTCAACTCCTTGACCGGGCGTTAATAGGAAAACTAACTTAGGCATATCAGAACATACAGAGAACACAAGGCGATGGCAATCTATTCGGCACGCGTGACCCTTCCTGAGCCAAGCCAGTGCGCCACCAAGCTGGTCAAAGGCCCATCTACCCGACGCCGGATCGTGCACATCGTGCGCGGCCACCCAGGCCCCGACGACCGTCCTGCCTTGCCGTCCGGCCATCCCGACACTTGGGGCCTTATCACGGCGGGCACTTGCATCGAGGGGGTGCCCTATCCCTTCCCCGTTTTCGTCCGTTGACCGCGCCAGCTCCGCTGGCGGCCTGGCGCCATCCGCCCTGTCCAGTCTGCGCGGCGTCCACAATTCCCTGACACGAGGATGCGTCCCTTGAACACAACCACCCACCAAGGCGTCTCGCGGGCTACAGCCGCTTACGCCGTCCAAGCCGGCCCCGTGGCCAATCCTCATACGCCCGACGGGTTGCCGACCAGCCCGGCCTGGGTCTGCGCCATGCTGGAGGAGGCCGGCACAACCCTGCTCGCCCTGCCCCAGACCGGCTACAGCACGCGCCTGCGCAGCGGTGGCCTGGACTGGATGCGCGATGCCGGCGCGGTGCTGGCCCCTGGTACCGGCCCGGCGCCACTCCGCCCCGCCATCCCGTCTCCGGCGGCAATAGACCGCATGGACCGTGCCCTCAGGTGGATTTCGCTGCTTCCTGACAGCATGTTCGTTTTGCGCCGGGTCGCCGGCGCGCGGGCGCTGGTGCATCCGATGACCGGCCGCCACCTGTTTCCTTGGCGACGCCTGGGCAAGGCCCTAGGCGCCGACCATAAGACAGTGCAGCGTTGGCATGGCCAGGCCATGATCCGGATCAGCGCTGGGTTGAACGCACCGGGTCATGCCAGCGCCCACCTGGCACGCCGTTAAGCCTGCCGTGGCCAGTCAACGCCGCCACGATGTCCCAACGGAGACATCGGCTGAGAAACTTGCGCCAACCCAAGATTCCAGAGTGCACGATTGCGTGACCTGCGTCACAGTCTTCCTGCCGGTTCGCTGCCACGGTGTGCCTGCGCCTGACTCCAGGGCGCGGGACGGAGGACCAAATGCTCTCTGTACGTCACGACGAGATCAAGGCCGGGCAGTTCAAGGCGTCCCTATCCCCGCCGACGCAACTCGCGGCGGCCCGGTTGGAGCGACGGGCCGCTGAAGTCGTCCGCGCCGGCCTGCTGCCGCCTGCATTGGCTCAGGCAGCTTCGGCGCTCATCATCGCCTTCCCAAGCCCTCCCGATCGTTGCGCTACTTCGATGTCTGACGGTCCGGCAGGCTGGACGGACAAGCCTTTAAGCAACGTTGAAGACGCATCGCATCGCCGGCATCCCGCCCCGTTCAAAGCCAAGCCGTTCGAAACGGCGACATGCTTCACCGTAGCGGACCGGATCGCTCTCATGGAGTGGAGCAGCCAAGGCAGTGGCGGCTATGCCCGGACGGCGTTGGAGGAAGGAGTGCCGGGCGCCACGCCGGACCGTAGTGCCTACGTCCTGCTCTACCGGCGCTCTGACCTGTTCGCCACCGTTGGCTTAACCCGGCGCGCCGGCGATATCCTGATGTGGCGTTGCTCGGACGGCACAGGTTGCGGCACCTATCCCACCATGGCCGCGGCCCTCGCCGGCCTGCCGCCTGCGCTCAGGGCCAACTAACCGACGCCGCTCGGCACGCCAGCTTTCGACAGGCTGGCGGTCAGCGGGCGATCACGCCGCCAGGCTCTGGATGCCGCAGCCGTCCTGTCATGACAGCCGCCGCGACTGCACACAGTGCGAAGGCCGCAGTCCAGCGCGTGTTCGGCATTCCTGACCCGCCTGCGAGCGCCAGGAACAGCAGGCTGACGACCAGCAACGCCCCCCGCGCCGGCCCGCCCCGGCGCGCCACGGCAAGGGAGAGCACGACAAAGGTAGCATACAGCCCGATCGCCAAGGCCCGAAGCAGGTCCAGCGCCACGGCCGACAAGTCATCAACCATCTCAGCGATGCGCCAACCCAGGACGTGGACAGTGTCCAGCACCCGGAACAGGAATCGGTCCGGCCCAACCACATAAACCAGCGCCGCCAGAAGCAGCCCGATGCCCCAGGCAGCCAATATTGGATCGCGTCGCATCGGCATGTCCCTCAAGTAGATCAACTCCGCCCCGATATGGACGGCCTCGGTCCACGTTCCAAGCATCCCTGGCGCTGGATGCCGCCCTGTCCCGGATGGCCTGCTCATGCCGGGTGCGCTATGGCCCCAACATGAATGACGCACCCCAGTTCAATCCCGTCGCCCTCGGCTGGCGCCCGTTGCCCGTTGGCGGTTTTCCGGCCCATGTCGGCCCCCTTTGGTATCGGAGCGACACGGGGTCGGACGCCGGTCCCGGCGTGCCGCGCTACGCCATGCTGACCGACAGCCGCCACCTGAACGTCCATGGCATCGTCCATGGCGGCATGGTGATGACCTTCGCCGACACTGGGCTGGGCCTCACGGCATTCGAGTCTGGGGGCCGCCATCCTTGCGTCACCATCCAGTTCGGCTGCCAGTTCCTGGATGCGGTCCAGGCCGGCGACTTCGTGGAGCTGGATGCAGAAGTGCTGCGCCGCTCCAGCACGGTGGTGTTCATGCGCGGAACCCTGCGCGTCGGCGCCCGCGTCACCGGCGCCGTTGAGGGCGTTTGGAAGATGATACGCCCGCGCTGACATGCTTGATGGACATAGCGCGTCTAACTGTTTCAGTTGCCGTTCCCGCCGGGACACGGCCGGGCAAAAAGATGCTGGCTATGCCGCTGGACGCGGCCCGCTCTGACTCTGGCGGTTCCTCTGTCCCGGCTGACCAGGGCCGTGGTGGCCCAACGCCATGTCCCAAGCCTGACCAGCAAAAAAGGGAGGCAGGGCTGGCACTGCCTCCCCCCGGGTCTGCTAGACCAGTCTGTATCTAAGCAGGCCTGCGCGGCCTATCACACAGATAGCTTACGGCCGCGCCTTTGAAGCTGATTGCGGCCTGCCCTAGTCCCGCTGCCCTGCTACCGCTGCTTCTGCACGCGGCGCGCCGATGCCGCCGCCGAACCAAGCCGCCAGCGCGCCCAACGCCAGCGCCACAAAGCCCAGGATGCCAGCGCTTGCCAGGCCCTTGCGGCTCGCCTCGGCGGCATCCTGCGCCTTCTGCTTCACGGTGTCGGCAGCCTGGCGGGCCTGGGTTTCCGCCTGCTGCAAGCGTGTGCGTGCCTCGTCCGGGCTGACGTTCGCCGCCCGTGCCAGGCTGTCCACCGCCCGATCCCGCGACGCATCAGCCGCCGCCTTGTCACCGCTGACCGACGCGCGGATATAGGTTCCGATGTTGTCCTGCGCTGTTTGCGCGTCGTTCGGGTTCACCAGCCGGCGTACCTGCGCTTGCAGCGCGTCGCCGTCCGTATTGGCGGCGACACCAGATACGGCGGACGCGGCACCGCGCCCCGCCGCGCTCACGGTCCCGCCAAGCGTGCTTGCCGCGCCGCCAATCAGGCCGCCTGCCGCGGCGCTCAGCAGGTAGGACACCACAAGCGTAGATACGCACCAGGACAGAAATCCGTGGAACCGCGCCGTGTTGCCGTCCGAGGTGCCGGACAGCCGCCCTGCCACGACGCCGCCGATCAGCGATGCGACGATGCCCGACACCACCACCCAGATCGCCGCCGTCATCCCCGCGGTGGATGCCGCAGGATTGGCACCGGTGTTGGCGGCATCCACCGAGGACGCACCCAAGCCGACGCCCAGGATGTTCAGCACCAGTTGCATCACCAGCGCCGCCACGACGCCGGCCAGGATCGCGCCCCAGCTTGCGCGGTTGCGCAGGTGCGTCCGGTGGTCGTCCAAGGCGACGGCCGGCGCCTGCGACCGCATGGGCACTGCGCCCAATGCAGTGCCAGGGTAGGGAACGTTGACCGGGCTTGCTCCCGCTATCCCGGGTGTGCCAGGTGTCATGCCCGTGTTCGGCGGAATGGACATTGCAATCCCCTGTTGCTGCTACCGGGAGCGCCCCGGGGCAATGTTAGGCCGTCTAACTCCCGTCCTGGAGAGTTAGTTCCCATCCGGTCAGTCCGTCGCCCGGCGGGATCGCGGTCCGGCAACGCCCGCCAGCCCGGCAGTTTCCCTCCGTTGCTGGAACCGTGCGACGTGCCGAAGGAAACTGATAAACGACCCAGGTTCCGCGGCCGTCCTGAAAGCCAGTCCTACGGATCATTGCGGCAGGTTGTGGCGGAGGGCCTGCGGGGAACCTCCTGTCCCGGGAGCAAGGGCCTTCGTCCACGACCTGATGAACTGGGCAAGGACTTGCCGCTCACACGTCGTGAAACCTTTCTGGTTCTGATCTACGGACACTGGGACGTGCCTCATGCCGCCAGCCTTCATACCGCCAGCCTTCATGCCGCTAGCGCCTGGGTCCGCACGAGCCGGGCATACAGCCCGCCGGCATCCAGCAGCTCGGCATGGGTGCCCTGCTCGACGACCTGGCCCTCCGCCATCGCCACCACCAGGTCGGCATCCCTGACGGTGCTGAGCCGGTGCGCCACCACGATGGTCGTGCGCCCGGCACGCAGGCGGGCCAGGGCCGACTGCACCGCGGCCTCGCTCTCGGCATCCAGGGCGCTGGTCGCCTCGTCCAGCAGCAGGATGCGCGGGTTGCGCAGCAGCGCGCGGGCCAGGGCGATCCGCTGCCGCTGCCCGCCGGACAGCCGTCCGCCGCCGGGGCCGACGCGGGTCAGAAACCCGTCCGGCAGGTCGGCGACAAAGTCCGCGGCGGCGGCATGGGCAGCGGAAGCCACCTCGGCCTCGGTGGCGCCAGGCAGGCCCATGCGTATGTTGGCCGCCACTGTGTCGTCGAACAGCAGGGTGTCCTGCCCGACATAGGCGATGGCATCCCGCAGGCTGCTCAACGTGACGTCGCGCACGTCCGCCCCGTCCACCAGCACCCGGCCGGACGTTGCGTCCTGCAGGCGGGGGATCATCGCCAGCGCCGTGCTTTTGCCTGCGCCGGACGGCCCGACCAGCGCCACCGTCAGGCCCGGCGCCGCCGTGAAGCTCAGCCCGTGCAGCCCGGCGCGGCCGTCGGGGTAGATGAAGCTCACCCCCTCGAACCGCACCTGGCCGCGTCCGGGCGGCAGCGGCGGAGCGCCGGGACGCTCGCGTATGGCGGGCTGCTCGTCCATCACACCGAACACGCGGGACAGCCCGGCCAGACCCTCCTGCAGCGCGGCGTTCAGCGAACCCAGCGCCCGCAACGGCTGCGATGCCATCAGCAAGGAGGCGACAAAGCCGGTGAAGGCGCCGATCCCGCCACCATCCCCCACCGCCGAGCGCCAGCCGGCGAAGCCGATCACCGCGGCGATAGCCGTGCCGCCCAGCACCTCCAGCAGCGGGTCCACCCGGGCGCGGCTGCGCGTCATGCGGAACAGGGCGCGATACAGGGTGGAGAACGCGGCATCCGCCCGAGCGCCTTCCACCGCTTCCAACCGGTAGGCGCGTATGGTGCGGGCCTGGGCGAAGCTTTCATACAGCAGCGCCGCAGTTTCCCCCACCCGTTCCTGCATTCCGCCCGAGGCTCGGCGTATCCGCTTGCCCAGGCGCTGGATCGGCAGCGCCGCCAGGGGATACAGCGCCGCGGCGATGGCGCTGAGCACCCAGTCCAAGTACAGCATGGACACGACCAGCCCCAGCACGGTCACCGCATCCTTGACGCCCTGGACGACGCGGGTCAGCGATTCCCGGATCAGCGCGGCATCGGTGGTGAAGCGCGCGGCGAGCGTCGCCGGCGCTTCCCGCTCGACCTGCGCGAGGTCGGCGTGGGACAGGTGCCGGAACAAACGGACTTGCAACTCGCGGATCACCAGCAGCACGACCTGCTGCACCATCACGTTCTGGCCATACTGCGCCGCCGCCTTGGCCGCGGTGACGGCGACGACCAGGATGGGGATTTGATACAGGATGCGCTGGTCCCTGACCTCGAACAGGGTGAAGGCGCGCTGGATCACCAGCGGATACAACGCCGTCAGCCCCGCCATGAGCAGGGTCAGCAGCGCGACCAGGCCGAGGCGCCCGCGGTGGTGGCGCACATGCTCCCGCCACAGGCGGCGCATCAAGGCGTTGGTGGAGTCCTTTGGATTGGCGGCGAGGGCGTCCATGCAACGGGCGTGTATCAGGCGTGGGGGCGGGCTGCGAATCCCGGCCGCCCCGGTCGCGCTACCCATCCCTATGGGGTCGGCGCGGCGCTCGGCCAGCCGGAGGGGCGGCAGTGGCCGGCGCTGGGACCGGCCCTACTGCCGCCTGTCGGACTGGACGGGCTGAAGGCCGGGCCGGGGCCGCCAGCCCACACCCGCTTGAGGTCAGTGCATCAGGTTGAACACCCGCTTCCGCACTGCGTCCTCCATCCGCTGCAGGCGGCGGCGCATCCGTACGGGGAACGGCTGCTCCCGCCGCCGGGCATTAGACCGGTCGCCGGAATGCGAACCGAAGTCGTCGCCCTGGTCCACCGGAAATGGCCGGACCGCGTGCGGGATGATGCCGTTCTCCCAGTAGCGGTCCATGGTTTGGTCTATCGGCATGAAGATGCGCTTGCCATAGGCCACCATGCGGGCCGCGCCCTCCCGCCGGATCAGGTAGGCGCCGACGCCCAGGACCTGCGTCCGCAGCCGGTAAAGCGTGCCGCCGTTCGGAAGCTCCGCCACCGGTGTGCCGGTGAACTTGGGCGTGGCCGGCTGCGCCACCCGCTCCAGCTTCGTGTCCAGCCGGACGACCAGCCAGCCGGTGTAGGGGCATGCCAGCAGGTCCGCCACCACGGTGGGCAGGTTGGGCTGGATGGACACGTCGTCCTCCAGGACCAGTGCGGTTTCGATGCCCTCGCGCAGCATTCGTTGGTAGATGCGGTAGTGGCTGAGGAAGCAGCCGATCTCCGAGTCCTTCATCCCCACGCCATAGATGCGGAGAGCGCGGGCGTGATCGTATGCGGCGCGGGCGGAGGCGGGCATCGTGCGGCCGTCCACCGCGGTCACGAACTCCGCTGCCACGCCGATGCGCCCGAGCACCTCCACCATGTGCTGCCGCCGGGCGGTGTCGCGCTCCATGTTGATGACGAAGACCGGGCAGGCCAGCGCCGGTGTCCCGACCGGGGAGGCGGATGTCATACGGCGGCTGCGGCCCGGCCGGCCTTGCTTGCGGCCATGTCGTGTATCTCGCCGATCATGTCGGCGACGCCGCGGGTCAGCCGCCAGCCGGGGTAGTGCGCCTGGAAACGCCGGGTGTCGCCGATCCACCAGATATGGTCGCCGGCCCGGTTCGCCGGCTGGTAACGGCGCTGCATCGGGCGGCCAATCAGGCGTCCGGCGATGCCGATTGCCTCCACCACGCTGCAATTGGCCGTGCGTCCGCCACCCATATTGAAGACGGCACCGCTGCCCGGCGCCTCGAAGAAATGCCAGAAGGCGTTGATCAAGCCCCAGGCGTGGATGTTGTCCCTGACCTGGCGGCCTTCATGGCCGATCACGGTGTATTCCTGCCCGGTCACGGCGCACTTCACCAGGTAGGACAGGAA
>CAXTDP010000234.1:0-7969 GCA_964242295.1 uncultured Acetobacteraceae bacterium
CGCCGCCCCCCCGAACCAGGCCGCATCGCCTAGCCGCCCGCCGAGCCAATCCTGCAGCATCGCGGTCTGCCGTGCGGCTTCCGCCCGCAGCGCCTCACCGAGCGGGCCAGTGGCGCGGCGGAACCACAGCACCTCGCCGAAGCCCCAGTTCACCGCCTCGTACTGGGTGTCGCACACGTCTTCCGTCATGCGCGCGGCTGCCCGGGCGCCCGGCTCGCGCGGGAGCAGCGGCGGATCGGGCCAGCGCTCCTCGATGTACTCCATGATGACGGTGGACTCGAAGATGCGCGTCTGCCCGTCAATGAGCACCGGCACCTCGGCGCGCGGGTTGGCGGCGGCGAATGGCCCGTCGGTGCGCCCGGTGCCGAAGCTTTCGGGTAGTTCCGCCTCGAACGCCACGCCTTTCTCGCGCAGGGCGATCTTGACCTTCTGGGCGTAGGACGAGAGCGGGTGCTCGTAGAGCAGCATGGACATCTCCCAGTGGGTAGTGGGGTTTATGCCTGATCCCGGATCGAGGCCAAGAGGCGGCTAAGCTGCCGTACGGGTTCGCAGCTTCGGCGGGCTGCTGGCCGGCTCCAAGCCAGTGCGGCTTGCGGCGGGGACGGGGGGCCAAAAGGCAAGCAGGGTGTCGTCGCCGCGGCCTTTTCAGGGCAATCCAAGGCGGTCACTGACCTCCTGCAAGATGCCGACCAAAGAAATCGACCATGAGTTCCCATTCCCGATTGCGGGCCGCGGCACGGAAGATATGGTCCTCGCCGTCGAAGAAGTGGGCCTCGGGAGGGTAGCCAGCTTCGGTCATTCGGGCGACCAGCCGCCGGGCCATGTCGGCGTCCCACGTCCTGTCTTCGGTGCCTTGGGTGATGAACACGGGATACGGGATCGGCCCGGTGCCGAGCGGCGTGCCCGGCCTGGTCCGCTCGTGGCCGCCGCGCCAGGACCACGAGGGCCGCTCCCGGTTGCCGGCCCAGGGCTGGCCGCCCTGGAAGTCGGACACGATGAAGGCGGGCCAAGTGGCATCCGGCGGTGAGTGGACGGCAACTGCGTCGGGCACCTCGGCGCAACCATCCTCGGCAAGAAGCTTGGCTATCAGCAGGGCGTGCTCCGCCCCGCGCGAGGTGCCGAACAAGCCGAGGCCACAGCCAAATGGCGCCATCTCGGCCCGCATGGCTGCGAGCGCAGCCTGCGTCCCTTCAAGCGGCACGTCGTCAATGTCCGGGTGCGTCAGCCAGCGTGCGTCCTGCGTGTAGTTGCGGCTCAGGGCGACGAAGCCGTTCGCTGCGAACAGGGCGCACTGGAGGTCGTTCCAGCCGGCCCAGCCACCCTCGCTGCCATGCAGGCACACGATGCCACCCTTCGGGGCGCCGGCGGGCCAATACAGGTTCTCGCGGGTCGAGGCCGCGGATTGCCTTATGGAAAGAGCCATCTGCCCTTCTCGCTCGCGCCAAAGGTCTGCAAACCACCAGAACCCGGCAGCCAAGCCGAAACATCGCCCCCGGTTGCTTCCTTAGAAAGCCGCCGGCGAGTCCCGATAGGCCCTACACCAGCACCAGCAGCGCCAACCCGTAGATCACCCCCGTCACCACGAAGGTGACGACCGTGTAGCCCATCACCCGCTGTATCCCGATCCCCGCCATCGCCACCACCGGCAAGGCCCAGAACGGCTGCAGCATGTTGGCCACCTGCTCGCCCATCGCGACGGCCATGGTGGACGCCGGCATCGAGGCATGCAGCGCCGCCGCCGCCGGCACCACGAACGGCCCCTGCACCGCCCAGTGCCCGCCGCCGCTCGGCACGAAGAAGGTGATGACCAGGGAGCAAATGTAGCTCCAGAACGGCAGCGTGTGCGCGTTCGATGCCACCACGAACGCCTTGGAGATCGTGTCCGCCAGCCCGGTGCCCGACATGATGCCCATGATGCCGCCATAGAACGGGTATTGCAGCATCATGCCGCCGGTCTGCTTGGCCGCGTTCCGCATCGCCACGCCATAGGCGGTCGGCGACCCGTGCAGCGCCAGCCCGCCCAGCAGGAACACCAGGATGATCATGTTCACGTCCAGCGCGAACAGTCCCTGCGCCCACAGCACCCCTGCCGCCGCTAGCCCCAGTGCCACCATCAGCAGCCCGCCGACCGGCGAGCGGTCCATCCGCCGGGCCGGGGAGGTGGAGGTGTCAGGCGGTGGGGGCGGCGCCTCCGCTTCGGGCACGAAGGCCACCACGTCTGACTCCGCCGGGCGGATGGCGATGAACACGAGGGGCAGCAGCAGCACGATCAGCAGGGTCGGCAGCCAGTTGAAGGTGGCGAACACGGTGCTGCCGAGGGGCAGCAGGGCGCCGGTCAGCTTTTCCACGATGTTCAGCGCGTTGCCGTGCGTCGCCTGCGTCAGCGCGATGGAGCTGGACAGCCCGCTGGCCCAGACGACGAAGCCGGAATAAGCCGCCGCTACCAGCCAGCCGAAGTCCACCCGTACCTGACGTGCGGCCTCCCGCGCCAGGATGGCCCCGACGACCAGGCCGAAGCCCCAGTTCACCAGGGATGCCGCCGCCGCGACCAGGAACGTCAGCGCGACGGCCTGGTTGGGCGTCCGCGCGAGCGACACCAGCCGGCGCAGCCCCCCTGCCACGGCCGGGGCATGGGCCAGGGCATGGCCGGTCGCTAGGATCAGGATCATCTGGAACGCAAAGGCCAGTATGGCAAAGATGCCGTTATACCAGGTCGTCACGATCACCGCCGGCGTTCCCTTGGGCGCGATCCCCAGCGCCAGGGCCGCCGTCACTACCGTGAGGCCGATGGCCAGCACGAAGGGATCGGGCATGTAGCGCTCGAACAGCCCTACGAACGTTGGCGCCAGGGATTGCAGGCCACGGCGGCGCGGTTGCGGCAGGGTCGTGCTGCTCATGCAGATGCTCCTTTCGAGCGTTTCTGGACGGTTCCTCGTCGCCGATCCTACGTTTGGTCCATCCGGGTGAACAGCCGCTCCGGCTTGCCTCCGGGATGTGTGAACGCGTGGTGTTAGGGGGCGTGGTGGCGACTCCGGGCCGCCGCGGATGGCCGGGGCGGCAGTCCGGTCCCCGTCGCCTGGGCGGTTCCGCCCACGGTCCAGGCCGCCGGGCCGCGGTTTGGCAGGGATCACGCGGGACCCGGGCACCCCGCTGCGGCGTGGCCGGGTGACGGAGAACCCGGCGGGACCCCTTGGCGCCGGGCCGCAGGTGCGGACCGCGTGACGGCTTAACCCTATGTTCAATGTCGTGCCGTAGCGTGGCCCCATTGCACAACGGATGGGATCACCGGCCTTGGACGACGCGCCCGACATATCTCGGCCATCCCCCCTGGACCCGCTGCCTGCGCTGGGCTTGCCGCCCGCGCTGGATCTGGCGCCCGCGCTGGACCTGCGCGCCGCGCCGGATTTGGCGGCGTCGCTTCTCGCGCATCGTGGGGGCGACGTTTCCCTGAACGGCTCTGCCGTGCGGCACCTCGGCGGGCAATGCCTGCAGGTGCTGCTGTCGGCGCAGCGCACCTGGGCGGCGGACGGACGCACCTTCCGCCTGCTGGCGGCGTCGCAGGAGCTGCGGGCCGGGGCGGCGCTGCTCGGCGCGAATGAACTATTCTGTAGGGAGGACGCGCCATGACCAAGCTGGTGCTGACGGTGGATGACAGCCGTACGATGCGGGACATGCTGCGCCTGGCGCTGGACAGGGCGGGATACCGCGTGGTCCAGGCGGTGGACGGGCTGGACGGGCTTGCGGTCCTCGAAGGGGAGCAGCCCGACGTGATCGTCACCGACATCAACATGCCGCGCATGGACGGCTTCGGCTTCATCGAGGAGGTGCGGCGCCAGGGACGCCACCGTGCCACCCCGATCCTGGTGCTGACGACCGAAAGCGACGGCGACAAGAAGGCGCGTGCCCGCAGCGCCGGCGCCACCGGCTGGATCGTCAAGCCGTTCGACCCGGTCAAGCTGGTGGATGCCCTGCGTCGCGTGGCGGCCTGAGCCATGGCAGGCGACCACCTCGACCCGATGGACGCCATCCGGCAAACCTTCTTCCAGGAATGCGAGGAGGGCCTGGCCGACCTTGAGTCCGGCCTGATGGCGATGGAGTCGGGCACGGGCGGCCCTGACACCGTGAACGCCGTGTTCCGCGCGGTCCACTCCATGAAGGGCGGCGCCGGTGCCTTCGGGCTGACCCCCCTGGTGCGCTTCGCACACGTGTTCGAATCCACGCTGGACCGCGTGCGGTCGGACCAGCTTGCGCCGGAGCTGCCGGTGCTGCGCGTGCTGCTGCGTGCGGCCGATTGCCTGCAGGACCTGGTGCGCGCGGCGCAGTCCGGGACGGAAGGCAGCCCGGCCCGTGTGGATGCGGTCGCGGCGGAGCTTGCCGCCCTGGACGGCAACGGCGCCGCGGCAGCCGACGCGGAAGCGTCCGATGGCGGCGACGACTTCGCCGACTTCGGCTTCACGGTGGTGCCGTTCCAGGCCGACACCCCGGCGGAGGCCATGTGGCAGATCCGCCTGCGCCCCCACGCCGCGCTGTATGCCAAGGCGAACGACGTGTCGCTGCTGCTGCGCGAGCTCGGCCGCTTGGGAGCGATGGAGGTCCTGCTCGATACGGACACCTTGCCGCCGCTGGCGTCGCTGGACCCGGAAGGCGCTTACCTCGCCTGGACCGTTGACCTTTATACTGCCGAGTCCGAGGCCGCCATACGCGAAGTGTTCGAGTTCGTGGACGGCGACTGCGACCTGCTGGTGCAGCGCGCAGATGCGCCGGCCGCGGCGCCCCTGAACACGCCCTCCGCGGCAGAGCCGGACGTGATGGCTTTGCTCCGCCGCATCCAGGCCGACGCGCAGGAGATGGCTGGCCCGGCGGTCCCACCGGCTGTGCCCGCCGCGCCGCCATCCGCCGTGGTCACCGCTGCTCCCGTTGTGGTCGCCGCCGCTCCCGCCGCCGCCGATCTGCACCCCGCGGGCCCAAGGGCTGCCGAAGCCGGATCGGCGGCCAAGCCCACCATCCGTGTGGACCTGGAACGGGTGGACCGCCTGATTGACCTGGTGGGTGAGCTGGTCATCAACCAGGCCATGCTGGCCCAGCGCGTGGGCGAGCTGGGCGCGCCCCGCTCCAGCGGCGTTTCGACCGGCCTGGACGACCTGGGCGCACTGACCCGCGGCATCCAGGAAGCCGTGATGGCCATACGCGCCCAGCCGGTGAAGTCGGTGTTCCAGCGCATGCCCCGCCTGACGCGGGAGGTCGCGTCCATGACCGGCAAGCAGGTCCGGCTGGTGACGGAGGGTGAAGGGACGGAGGTGGACCGCACCGTGATCGAGCATTTGGCGGACCCGCTGACCCACATGCTCCGCAACGCCATAGACCATGGGGTGGAACGCCCGGACGTCCGCTTGGCGGCGGGGAAGCCGGCGGAGGGCGTGGTCCGCTTGGCGGCGATGCACCGCGGCGGACGCATCGTGATCGAGGTGTCGGACGACGGCGCCGGCATCAACCGCAACCGCGTCCGCGCCAGCGCGGTCGCCAAGGGCCTGATCGCCGCCGATGCGGTCTTGTCGGATGACGAGGTGGACAACCTCATCTTCTTGCCCGGCTTCTCCACGGCGGAAACCGTGTCGGACATCTCCGGCCGCGGCGTCGGCATGGACGTGGTGCGCCGCCAGGTGCTGGGGTTGGGCGGGCGCATCAGCATCGCGTCTAAGCCGGGCCAAGGGTCGTGCTTCACCCTCAGCCTGCCGCTGACGCTGGCGGTGCTGGACGGCATGGTGGTGCTGGTGGCCGGGCACACGATGATCGTGCCGTTGACCGCCATCATCGAAACCCTGCAGCCGCGGCGCGGCGACGTGCACGGCTTCGGCGACCAGCCGACAGACGCGGCGCGCGTCGTCGCCATACGCGGCACCTGGGTGCCGCTGGTGGACGTGTCGGTGGCCCTGGGCTTCCGCACCGCACCCTTGGACGAGCCAGGGGCGGTGGCGCTGCTGGTGGAAGGGGAGGGCGGGCGCCGTGCCGCGCTGCTGGTGGACGCGATCCTCGGCCAGCGCCAGGTCGTCATCAAAAGCCTTGAAGCCAATTACCGCCCGGTGCCCGGCGTGGCGGCGGCAACCATCCTGGGTGACGGCCGCGTCGCGCTGATCCTGGACGTGGACGCCGTGGCCGCCGGCCCTGTCCCTCACCCCGCAACCGCAGGAGCGGCCTATGCTTGACGCCCTTACGCTCGACGCCAAGACCGCCCACGCCCGTAAGCGGGAGCTGATCGCGTTCCGCATCGGCGCGCAGGAATTCTGCGTGGACATCATGGCCGTTCGGGAAATCCGCGGTTGGACCCCGGCGACCGTGCTGCCGCGCTCCCCAAACTGGCTGCGCGGCGTCATCAACCTGCGCGGCGCGGTGCTGCCGATCGTGGACCTTGCGGCCCGGCTGGGCTTCATGCCGCGGGAAGCGCCGGAGCGGCAGGTCATCATCGTGGCCCAGGTCGCCAACGGCGCCAGCACCCAGATCGTCGGCCTGCAGGTAGATGCGGTGTCCGACATCCTCACGGTGGAGGACGGCACGCTGCAGCCGCCGCCGGATGTCGCGTCCGAGCTGGTGCGGAACTTCGTCCAGGGCTTGCTTGCCGTCGAGGGCCGCATGGTCAGCCTGGTGTCGCTGGACCGCATCCTGCCGCGTCAGGAGCTTGCAGCATGACGACGGCCCACGCCACGGCCGGCTTCGATCAGCGGCCAGGGGAGTTCACGCTGACCGAGCGTGACTTCCGCGCCATCGCCGACATGCTGCGCCAGGACGCCGGCATCACGCTGCCGGACGGCAAGACGACGCTGGTGTATTCCCGTCTGGCCAAGCGCCTGCGCGCCCTGGGCCTGCCCGCCTTCAGCGACTACGTCGCGCTGCTGCAGGGCGCCGACGGGACCGAGGAGCGCCAGAACATGATGCGGGCGCTCACGACCAACGTCACCCGCTTCTTCCGCGAGCCGCACCACTTCGAGCACCTGCGTACGACCGTGCTGCCGCCGCTGCTTGCGGCTGCCAAGGCAGGCGGGCGGGTGCGGCTATGGTCGGCAGCCTGCTCCAACGGGCAGGAGCCTTATTCGCTTGGGCTGACGATCCTCGACCTGCTGCCCAACGCGGCCGACCTGGATGTGCGGATTCTGGCGTCCGACATTGACACCGACATGGTGGCGGCGGGCCGGGCCGGCCACTACGACGCGGAGGCGCTGACCCCCGTGCCGGCGCCGCAGCGGTCGCGCTGGTTCCGGCCGGCCGCGGACGGGCTGGAAGCCGGGCCGGAGCTGCGGCGGCTGGTGCAGTTCCGTGAGCTGAACCTGATCGGCGCCTGGCCGATGCGCGGCGGCTTCGACGCCATCATGTGCCGCAACGTGGCGATCTACTTCGACGCCGACACCCAGGCCCTGGTCTGGTCCCGGTTCGCGCCGCTGCTGGCGCCGGGCAAGCACCTTTACATCGGCCACAGCGAGCGCCTGTCCGGCCCGGCGGCCGCGGGCTTCGTGCCGGCGGGCACGACGATCTACCGGAAGGTGGCCCAGTGATGACCGGGTATGGGACAGCGGGGCACGGGACCGCCGGGCCACCCGTACGCGTCCTGGTGGTGGATGACAGCGCCACCATGCGCGCCATGATCCGCCATTCCCTGCGCGCCGATCCCCGGCTGCTGGTGGTCGGAGAGGCTGCCGACCCGCACGAGGCCCGGGCGGCGGTCAAGGCGCTGAACCCAGACGTCATGACCCTCGACATCGAGATGCCGGGGATGGACGGGCTAAACTTCCTGGAAAAGCTGATGCGGCTGCGGCCGATGCCGGTCGTGATGGTGTCCACGCTGACCAGCCGCGGCGCGGACTCCAGCCTGCGCGCCCTTGAGCTGGGCGCATTCGAGTGCGTGGATAAGGGCAGCCTGCACGGCCCGGCGCTGGCTGCGACGGTGCGCGCCGCCGCCGGCGCACGGCCGCGCAGCCCC
>CAXTDP010000235.1:0-7965 GCA_964242295.1 uncultured Acetobacteraceae bacterium
TACGTCACTGCGCCCGCCGCCCTGGCCGGCATCGTCGCCAAGGCGCACCAGAACCTCACCTTCACCACGCCGCCCAACCTGCAACGCGCCGTGGCGGTGGGGCTGGCGAAGGATGATGCCTACTTCGCCGATCTGGGGGCGGCCCTGGGCCGGAAGCGCATGCGGCTGTCGGATGGCCTGTCCGCCATCGGCTTCGGCGTGCTGCCGGCGATGGGCAGCTACTTCGTGACGGCGGACTTCGCACCGCTGGGGTTCCACGGCGACGACGTGGCGTTCTGCCGGCACATCACGGAACAGGCGGGGGTAACGGCGATCCCGGTGTCGGCGTTCTATGAGGGGAAGGCGCCGGGGCACTATGCGCGCTTTGCGTTCTGCAAGCGGGATGCCGTGCTGGACGAGGCGGTCGCCCGGCTGGCCCGGTATTTCGGGGCGACCCGGGGCGCCACGCAACCGTTGACGGCGGCGGGCGACTAGCCGTAGAACCGCGGCCCGCACTGCGGCGGACGTAGCTCAGTTGGTAGAGCGCCGGTTTGTGGTACCGGTTGTCGCGGGTTCGATCCCCGTCGTTCGCCCCAGTGCGCCTCCTTAAATCTTAAGACCCAGGGGTGCATCGCGGCACGCTGCATGCTTCACTCCCGCCGATGTGAGCGGGAGTCCTCCAAGCATGAAGCGCCTTGTGTCCCTAATTCTGGCCGCCTTAGTGGCGTCGCCGTTGCTTGCTGCACGCCCGGCCCAGGCTGCCGACGAGGTTGTGATCGGCGCCATCTACCCGTTGACCGGCAACGCCGCGCAAATCGGCGCCGACGCCCGCAACGCCATAGACACCATGCTGGAGATCGTGAACGGCAACCACGACCCGCTACCGATGCTGATGGGCAAGGGCGGCGGCCTCGATCACCTCGGCGGCGCCCACATCCGCGTGGTGTATGCCGACCATCAGAATGACCCGCAGAAGGCCCGCGCCGAGGCGGAACGCCTGATCACCCAGGACCATGTCGTCGCCCTGATCGGCAGCTACACCAGCGCCACCGCCGCCACCATCAGCCAGGTGGCGGAGCGTTACGAGGTGCCATACCTGGCCATGGACAACTCCTCGCCGTCCCTGAACAAGCGTGGCCTCAAGTGGTTCTTCCGCACCAGCCCGCATGACGAGATGTTCACGCAGGCGATGTTCGACTTCTTCAAGGAAATCGGCGCCAAGACCGGCCATCCCGTCAAGTCCGTCGCGCTGTTCTACGAGGACAGCATCTTCGGCAGCGACAGCAGCACGGTGCAGCGCAACCTCGCCAAGGCGGCGAGCATCAACGTCGCCGCCGACATCAAGTATCGCGCCAACTCGCCGTCGCTGTCGGCGGAGGCGCAACGGCTGAAGGCGGCGGATGCGGACGTGCTGATGCCGTCCTCCTACACGTCGGACGCCATCCTCATCATGCGCAGCATGGCGGAGCTGGGCTACAAGCCGCACGCGGTCATGGCACAGGCGGCGGGATTCCAGGAGCAGGCGTTCCTGACCGGGGCCGGGCCGCTGGCAGACGGCGCATTCAGCCGGTCCTCCTTCGCCGGCGACGCCGTGAAGTCCCGCCCGGCCATTGGGCCGGTCATGGCGATGTATCGCGCGAAGGCGGGCAAGGACCTGAACGACAATACCTCGCGCCAGGTGGTGGCGGTGCAGGTGCTGGCGGATGCGATCAACCGTGCCGGATCGGCGAAGCCGGACGACATACGCAAGGCGCTGATGGCGACCGACGTGCCCGGCGACCAGACGATCATGCCCTGGAAGGGCGTCCGCTTCGACGCGACCGGACAAAACCAGGAGGCGACGCCTGTCATCCAGCAGGTCGTGAACGGCGTTTACCGCACGGTCTATCCTGCAGATGTGGCGGTGCAGGAACCCGACTGGAACGTGGGCAAGTAGGGGGCGGCGTCATGACGGTCACACGCCGCGTCCTCGCCCTGGCTGCCCTGCCCGCCGCCGCGCTGCCCGCCGCCGCCTTGTTCGGCAGTGCCCAGGCGCAGACCACGCCCTCGGAAAGCACCTTCGAGCGCGTAAACCGTACCAAGACCCTGCGGATCGCGGCGTTGCCGGGCGAGCTGCCCTACTTCGCCAAGGACCTCGCGTCCGGCGAGTGGAAGGGCGCCGCCATCGAGTTTGCCAAGGACATCGCCAAGGTGTTCGACGCCAAGCTGGAGTATATCGAGAGCACCTACGCCGGCTCCATACTCGACCTGCAAAGCAACAAGATAGACCTTGCCTTCGCGCTCGGCCCGACGCCGCAGCGGGCGCTGGTCATCAGCTTCACCCGGCCGTTCTTCATCCATCCTTATGGCTGCCTGGCCAAGAAGGGAATGGACCCGAAGACCTGGGATGACATCAACAATCCCGACGTGAGGATCGTCTGCGACCTCGGCTCCCTGCACGAGACCGCGGCCCGGCGCTATGCCCCCAAGGCGCAGATCACCGCCTACAAGACGCGGGACGAGGCGACGCTGGCCTTCCAGGCCGGACGCGCCGACGTGTTCATCCTGGCGGCGATGCTCGGCCTGAGTACGATTGCCCGCAACCGTGCGCTCGGCCCCTACCACCTGCTGACGGGTCCGCTGGTGGCGCTGCCCAGCAACTTCGGCGTGCGGCGGGAGGCGGACACCAGGTTTCTGGAAGTCGTCAACGCCTGGATCGACTACAACCGCGGCGTCGGCCAAATCCGCGACTGGCTGCTGGGCGGCCTGGCGCTGAACGGCGTGACGCGGGAGGACATACCGCCCGAGGTCGTCTTCTAGCCTTCCACCATGGGCTACGAATGGAGCTTCGGCTTCCTGCTCCGCTACACCCACCTGTTCCTGGTGGGGACCGGCGTCACGCTGGCCTACACCGCGGGGACGGTGCTGCTGGGGCTGCTGATCGGGCTGGTGCTGGGACTCGCACGGCTGTCGCGGTCCCCGTGGGTGAACGCGCCGCTGGTCGCCTTCATCGAGGTGTTCCGCTGCACGCCGCTGCTGGTGCAGATCATCTGGTTCTACTACGCGCTGCCGGTGATCCTGGGCGTGCAGATACCGGCGGTCGTCGCGGCGGTCATGGTGCTGTCGCTATATACCGGCGCCTTCTATGCCGAGATCTTCCGCGGCGGCATCGTGTCCATCGAGGCGGGCCAGTGGGACGCGGCGCGCGCCCTGGGCCTGCGCTGGGGCCAGGTGATGCGGCATGTCGTGCTGCCCCAGGCGATACGGCGCATGGTGCCGCCGTTCATGAACCAGTCCATCATCCAGCTCAAGAACACCTCGCTGATCAGCACCATCGCAGTGCCAGATCTGCTGTATCAGGGCACGCTCATCACCGCCGACACCTATCGGCCCCTGGAAGTCTACACGGTGGTGGCCGTCATCTACTTCGCCCTGCTATTCCCGGCGACACGGCTGGTCCAATGGTGGGAGGGCCGCCTGGCGCGGCGGTAGGGCGGCAAATGTCGGATACGGCCAAGGCATCGCAGAAGTGGTCCGACCTGCTGGCCCGGCGGGCGGCGCCGGGCCGGGAAGGCTGGTTCTATGCCTTGGACCATCCGCGCCTGCGTGGCCGCATCTACGGCGATTACATGGGTGGGTTGGACCCGTTCTCCTGGGTGCGCAGCCGGGTGGCGTGCCCGATCCCCCGTGCGCTGGAGATCGGCTGCGGCGACGGCAGCATCGCACTCGACCTGATGCAGGCTGGCTGGTTCAAGCGCCTGGACGCTTTCGACGTGGCCGAGGGCGCGGTCGCCAGTGCCCAGGCCCAGGCGGCGGCCGCCGGGTTCGACACCCTGCATTTCCTGGTCCGCGACGGCAACACGCTGACGCTGGAGCCTGGCGCCTACGACTTCATCTATGCCAACCACGCCCTGCACCACATCACCGACCTGGAACACCTGTTCGCGCAATGCGCCGCCGCCCTGCGTCCCGGGGGGATGCTGTTCGCCAGCGACTATGTCGGCCCGTCCCAAATGCAGTACTCGGACGCGCACCTGACGCTGATGAACGACATGCTGGCACGGCTGCCCCCGGAGAAGCGGTGGGACAACCTGCACGGATACCAGGAGAAGCGGCTGATCCAGCGCACGCCGCTGCAGGCGTTCCTGGATCACGACCCCAGCGAGGCGCCGCGGTCTGCCGATATCATCCCGGTGCTGCAGCGGTTCTTCGACGTGGAAGTCGCGCCGTTCGGCATGGAGCTGACCTACGAAGTCCTGCTGGGCATCGTACACAACTTCGACCCGGACGACAGCGGCGACAACGCGCTGATTGATGCGCTGATCGAGTTGGACCGTGCCGCGGCACGGGACGGGGCAGCCGACCGGCTGTTCGCAAACATCATCGCCCGGCCACGCGAACCCGCGGCTGCGGCGCCTGTGCTGCTGCCCACCGGAAGCGGCGGACTGCCGCCCGACTTTCCTGCCCTGCTGGCGGCGTGCCCGGCGCCTCCCGTCGCGCCGGATGCGACGGCCGCCATAGATGGCTGGCTTTTGCCGGAAGCAGCGGACCTGACCATGCGCCTGTGCCGCTTGCAGGCCGCCCTGGGCATCCGGACCGGCGTGCTGGAACTGGGCGTTTACCGCGGCAAGTACCTGGCCCTGCTCGGGGCGTTGCATGCTGGCACGGGGTTGCCGCTGGTCGGCGTGGACTTGTTCATCGAACGCATCGGCCAGCCTGTCGCGGCCGAGCACGTGCCCTATATCATGGCGGGCATTACGGCATCGGTCGTTGGCGCTACCCTGGACGTGACGCCGCCGCTGATCATACAGGCCCGCACACAGGATGTGGACGCTTCCCTTCTGCTGGCGCACTGCGTCGGCGGCTACAGCTTCGTCAGCGTGGACGCCGGGCATGAGGCGGACGACGTGGCGAGCGACATGGCGCTTGCTGCGTCGGTGTTGTCACGAGGTGGCATCGTCGCCCTGGACGACGCATTCAACCCTGCGTTGCCTGGTGTGGCCGAAGGATTATTCCGGTATTTCCGTGCCGCTGAGGACTCCAAGCTGGCGCCGTTCGCCACCTGCGGCAACAAGCTGTTCCTGTGCCGGCCCGAGATGCATGCGACATACTTAGCTTATGCCGCATGGCTGCTGACCCAGGGTCACGAAGCCGAGTATCTGGCAAAATCCCGGAAGCGTAACCTCGGCAATAGGGCCATACTATTCGTTCCAAGTCTGTCAGGGCGAGAGATTGTGGCCTTTGACTACAACGCTGAAGTGCCTCCCACCGCGCCATCCGCTGGCTGAAGGTTACGACCACAGGCGCGTCCCGTAGCCAGGCCTCAACGGCTACGCGGCTATTCAAGGGATGCCAGCGTAGGCCTGCTTGGATTGCCGCATCGCGATGGTCGTCAAGCTAGCCAGGCGTCTAAGCCGGCTCATGCAATCTGGCACACCGCTATATGCCGTCGCCCGGCTACAAACGTGCTTGAGGCCTTGCCCCTCCGAAGACCTTCAACGGTTTGCTCAGCTGCGACGCCGGGGTGAGGGCGAACCGGCACCGAGCGTCGCCGACGCTGCAATGCCCGCACAGATGACGCCGAGCGCTGCTACCGGCAGCCATAACGGCCGCGCCATCATCGGCACCTCGACCCAATCCTGCAGCCAGCTAGGGCTGTGCACACGTAGCCACGGCTCGATGTAGCCGTTCATCATAGACATCCCCCTGCCCAGCGTGATGCCTGGCGGTGCCAGCGCCGCTGCGGCAATGGCGGCAACCAGCAGGAATGCGGCCAAAATCGTGAAGGTACGCGCCAACATCACATAAACAGCCTTTCCGACCCCAGCCCAGCATACAGCGACGCCACCTGCTCGCCATAGCCATTGTAAATCTGGGTCGGCACGCGTTGGTCGTTGCCCAGCAAACGCTCGGTCGCCTGGCTCCAGCGCGGGTGCGGCACAGCCGGATTGACGTTGGCCCAGAAGCCATACTCCTGGGGCTGAATACCCTCCCAGAACGTCGTCGGCTGCTTGTCGGTGAACGACACGCGCACGATGGACTTGACCGACTTGAAGCCATACTTCCACGGCAGCACCAGGCGGATCGGGGCGCCGTCCTGCTTGGGAATGGTCTTGCCATACATACCGGTCGCCAGGAAGGCGAGATCGTTGTTGGCCTCGGCCATCGTCACGCCCTCGACATAGGGCCACTCGAACTGGCTGCTGCGCAGGCCGGGCATGGTCTTGGGATCGGCGAGCGTCGTCATTACGACGTACTTGGCAGCCGAGGTCGGTGCTGCAATCTTGACCAGGTCACGCAGCGGAAAGCCGGTCCAGGGCACCGTCATCGCCCAGCCCTCGACGCAGCGGTGGCGGTAGATGCGCTCTTCCAGGTTCACACGCCGCATCAGGTCATCGAAGGCAATCGTCGTCGGCGCGTCCACCAGCCCGTCTATGGTGATGGTCCAAGGCTGCACCGGCAGGCGCTGGGCGGCACGGGAGATGGATTTGTCGGTGCCGAACTCATAGTAGTTGTTGTAGGTGGTCGCATCCCGCTCGGCCGTGATCTCCCGGCCGGCATCATACTTTGCATTGCGCGGCGCACCCTGGGCGCGTGCGGCTGCGGGCAACATCAGCCCAGCCATCCCGGCAGCGGCCATCAGTGCGCGGCGCCCCAGGACTAGGTGCTCAGGTGTTGCGTCGCTGTCCCGCAAGTCCCAGGCACGGCGTCGGATCACTGGCATGGCAAAGGCCCTTTCCTCATTTCACATGATGTAGCGCACCGCACGGCGAAGTCACGGGCAACTTGACGCGCGCTGGCGTTGATTTCCATAACCGACGCTGCAAGGGTCATGCCTTTCCTGCCCCCTGGAGGCCACCCTTGGATCTCGCCCGCTTTCCCCGCGTCAAGCTGTGCCAAGCGCCCACGCCCTTGGAGCGCCTGCCGCGCCTGACCGTCGAGTTGGACGGCCCGGACATCTGGATGAAGCGTGACGACCTGACCGGCATGGGCGGCGGCGGCAACAAGGTCCGCAAGCTGGAGTTCCTGGCCGGGGCCGCCCTGGCCGAGGGCGCGGACCACCTGGTGACGCAGGGCGCGGTGCAATCCAACCACGTCCGCCAGACCGCCGCCGTCGCCGCCAAGCTCGGGCTGGCCTGCACCGCCGTGCTGGAGCACCGGATCGAGACCAACGACTCCGCCTATCTCAACAGCGGCAACGTGCTGCTGGACCGCCTGATGGGCACCCACATCGAGTATCGCCCCGGCGGCACTGACATGCAGGCCGCCATCAAGGAAGTCGGCGCCCGGCTGACGACGCAGGGCGCCAAGCCCTATCTGATCCCGGGCGGCGGCTCCAACGCCGTGGGCGCGCTGGGCTACGCCGCCGTCGCGCTGGAGCTGCTGTCACAGGTGAATGTTATGGGGCTGCAGGTGGACCGCCTGGTCCACGCGACCGGCAGCGCCGGCACCCAGGCCGGGTTAGTGGCCGGGCTGCACGCCATGAGCAGCCCGGTCCGCGTGCTGGGCATCGGGGTGCGTGCGCCGAAGGATCGGCAGGAGGCCAACGTGCTGCGCCTGGCCCAGGCGACGGCCACGCACATGGGTGTGGACCGCCCGGTGCCGGCGGCGGCGGTGGAGGCAAATTGCGACTATGTCGGTGGCGGCTACGGCATCCCGACACCAGGCATGATCGAGGCGGTACGTATGCTGGCCCGGCTGGAAGGCATCTTCCTGGACCCGGTTTACTCCGGGAAAGGAATGGCGGGGCTGGTGGACCTGATCCGCCGCGGGATGTTCACCAAGGGGCAGAACGTGGTGTTCCTGCACACCGGCGGCTCGACGGGGCTGTTCGGCTACGCCGACACGTTCAATCAAGCGGCCTAGCGGGGAGGCGGCGTAGCGGCGGCGATGTGGTTGCGGGCGAGGGCATGGTAGATGCCCTCGCGGCAGACCAGGCGTGACGCGGCGAAGCCGATCAGCGCCGTCAGCATCACCGGCAGCACCAGGGCATGGTCGCCCGTCATC
>CAXTDP010000236.1:0-7962 GCA_964242295.1 uncultured Acetobacteraceae bacterium
GCCTGCAGCTGGGCCTCGGTCGGCTGCGCCGCCGACGCCCGCCTCGGCAGCCGCCTCACGTCCACCCGGCATGCCCGGTCATCCGCTTCGAATGCTGCCTCGGTCTTGCCCGGCCCAGGCGACGCAATCAGGGGCGCTGGAGCAGCAGCCGCCGCCGCCGCCGCCGGAGCCTGCGGCGGCACGGCATACACCGGTACTGGCGGAGGCGCCGCCACGCACCCCGCAACGCCTACCGACAGCAGCATCGCCCCAGCTAATCCAGTTCCCCGCATCGCAGCACCCTTTCCATCCCAAACCGGAACACCCGGCCGTCCCGCCGTTATACGTCGCGAGGCGGCTCCTCCCCATCCGGCCGCCCCTGCCGCATCCGTCCCCGACTCAGCATCGCCACGACCCCATGCAGGGTTCTGACCTCCTGCTCCGTCGCCTCTCCGCGCTGGAACAGGTGCCTCAGGTTCCGCACCATCCCCGCCCGCTTCGGCTCATTCCGCAAAAAGCCGCTCGCATCCAACTCGTCCACCAGGTGCCCCAAAAACCCATCAAGCACCCCCTTCGACGCAACCTGGCTTTCCCCCGTCTGCAATACCGCCGCCGGCGTTCCGTCCGCTGCCACCCACCATTCGTAAGCCATCACCATGACCGCCTGCGCCAGGTTCAAGCTGTCGAACCCGGGGTTGAGCGGATACCGCACCAGCGTGTCCGCCTGCGCCATGTCCTCCCCGTCCAGCCCCGCCCGCTCCGGCCCGAACAGCACCCCGGCCCGCAGTCCCCGCCCCGCCACCTCCCGCAGCAACCCGGCCCCGGCCCGCGCCGTCAGCACCGGCTTCACCACGTGCCGAGGCCGCGGGCACGTCGCCAGCACCCGGTGCAGGTCCGCCACCGCTTCCGCCACCGTCCCATGCACAACAGCCGCATCCAGGATACGGTCCGCCCCCGAAGCCATCCGCCACGCCCTCTCCTGCGGCCACCCATCCCGGGGCGCCACCAGCCGCATGTGGAACAGCCCTCCGTTCCCCATCGCCCGCGCACAGGCGCCGATGTTCTCCGCCAATTGCGGCCGTACCAGGATCACCACCGGGTCCAACGGGCTGCCAGGCTGAAGATCCGCCCCTCCATCTCGCCCCGTCACGTCATCCTCTCCCTCCGGAAACGGGCCGGGGCAAAAGAAACTTCAAAAACCAAGCCGGCTCGGGCAAAAACCGGTAAGGCCGACCCCAAGCATCCCGAGTCCAAACCTGAACGCCCAACCGGGACCCACCCTGTCAAACCCGGCGCCAAATGCTGGTCCCATCCGGCCGGTCCTCGAACGCCACCCCACGCGCCAGCCACTCCGCCCGGATCGCATCCGCTCGCGCGAACTCCCGCGCCTTGCGCGCCGCAATTCGCGCCGCCATACCTGCCTCCACCTCCGCCGCGAACCCGGCATCCCCGCCACGGAACCAAGCTTCCGGCTCCGCCTGCAGCACTCCCAGCAGGGCTCCACCGGCCCGCAACCCGGCGCCCGCCTCCGCATCCCCGGCCATCGCCAGGTCCGCCAGCCCATGCAGCGCTGCCAGCGCCTCCGGCGTGTTCAAGTCGTCGCACAACGCCTCCAGCACCGCCCCGGGTGCGCCCGCTGGCACATGGTTCCCGCCCCCAGGCGTCCGCTCCAGCGCCCGGTAGAACCGGTCCAACTCCCCCCGCGCCTCCTGCAATCCCGCCTCCGAATACTCTAGCGTCCCCCGGTATCCCGCTTGCAACAGCATCAGCCGCACCGCTTCCGCCGGATGCGCCGCCACCGCATCCCGTATGGTCGAGAAGTTGCCCAGCGACTTTGACATCTTCTCCCCCTCCAGCAGCAGCATTCCGTTGTGCAGCCAATACCGCGCAAACCCGCTGCCCGGCAGAGCGCACAAGGACTGTGCCCGCTCGTTCTCATGGTGCGGGAACAGCAGGTCCCCGCCGCCCCCGTGGATGTCAAACGTTTCTCCTAAGTAACGCCAGGCCATCGCACTGCACTCTATGTGCCACCCCGGCCGCCCCCTCCCCCAAGGACTGTCCCAACCCGGCGTTTGCCCTTGCAAAGCGACCGGCGTTTGCCCTTGCACGTCGCCCGAAAGATCCGGCGCCGACGGTTTCCACAGCACGAAGTCCCCGGGATCGCGCTTATAGGGCGCAACCTCCACCCGCGCTCCCGCCACCAACTCCTCCGGGTTCCGCCCCGACAAAACCCCATACGACGCGAAGCTGCCCACAGAGAACAGGACGTGCCCTTCTGCCGCATAGGCATGGCCCGACGCCACCAGCCGCCCGATCATCTCGATCATCTCCGGGATGTGCCCCGTCGCCCGAGGCTCCACGTCCGGCGGCAGGTTTCCTAGGCTTGCCATGTCAGCCGTGAACTGCGCCCCGGTCCGCGCCGTCACCTCCGAGATGGATACGCCCTCACGCGCTGCCCGCTCGTTTATCTTGTCGTCCACGTCAGTGATGTTCCGGACATAAGTGACGCGCGGATACAGGTGGCGCAGCAGCCGCGCCAGCACGTCATAGACCACCATCGCGCGCCCGTTGCCCACATGCGCCAGGTCATAGACCGTCGGCCCGCACACATACATGCGGACGTGCTGGGGGTCCAAGGGCACGAACGCCTCGCGCCGCCGGTTCATGCTGTTGTGCAAGTGCAGGATCATGCCACGGGTATGGCGGCGGCAGGGCGGAATGCGCAAGGGGCAGCACGCAACGCAGGCAGTTGTGCTGCAAAATCCAGATTACCGAAATGTAAACCCTCTTATATCATAATAATAAGACGATATATCAATTAAGACATAGCTTTGCTCACGTAATAATGTATAACCCGTCGTGTCGGCTTAAGGTTTGCCTTCATGACGATCAGAAGACGATTCGGCAGCTTCGCATTCACAAATCCTGCCCGAGTCCTCCCGGCCCCTCAGCAATTAGGATCACCATGCCGCGCTTCAAAACATCACTGATCGTCCTCTCGGCCTCGGTCCTGCTGCCCTTCCTGTCCTTGCCGGCACACGCCACGCAATACGTCACGAACGGATCGTTCGAAGCCACATCCCTTAGTGCCAAGGGCTCCTTCGCAACCAATGGCGCGAGCAACGTAACCGGCTGGAGCGGCGGCAGCGGCCTCACATTCCTCGATTTCCCCGGCACCGCCGATAACGGCAGCTACCTATCGGTTTATGGCCCCTTCCCCGCGACCAGCCCAGACGGCGGCAAATTCGTCGAGGCCGACGGCGCTCGGTCCTACCGCAGCGCGATTACCCAAACCATCAACGGACTAACCCCCGGCCAGCGCTATACCCTAACCTTCGATCAAGCCGCCGGCCAGCAGTCAGGCTTCACGGGACCGACCACAGAACAGTGGCAGGTCAGCTTCGGCACCGACACACAGCTTTCCTCGCAGTTCAGCCTGCTACAGGCCGGTGTTGGCCTCTGGCAACAGCAAACCATGGTTTTCCAGGCCAGCCTCGCCAGCCAGGTGCTGAGCTTCCTGGCTTTAGGCACCCCCAATGGCGCGCCGCCAATCTCCTTCCTGGATGGCGTATCCCTGACGGAAACGGTGCCGGAGCCGGTCACGCTCTCCCTGCTTGGCGTTGGCCTGGCAGGCACCTTGGCCCTCCGGCATCGGGCCAAGCGGCCAATCTAACACGCATAAGCAGGCCGCCGCCCGGCTCCTTGTCATCAGCCGCCGCAAACGTTCTAGGACCGCCTGACCCAAGGCCGTCCTGGTTCGCAACCCGCCGGGCCGCCAGCCCAAACAGTCAAGTGCCCAAGCACCCAGCGCCACTCAACAACGCATCATAGCCCCGTCCGTCCCGAAGCCAGGCCCCAACTTCCAGCCACTCCAGGGGAGATCGGACCTGATACCGACGCGGCCTTCGCCAGCCAGGCTTGCCCAGACACCACCGGCAACTCCTGCGCGGGATCGGCAAACACTCCGGCCCCCATCCACTCCGCCCGGTTCCCAACCAGGTATAGCACCCGCCTGGCCCGCGTCGCCGCCACGTTCAGCAGGTTCGGCCTCCTGCCAGCCCAGGCGCGCGAGCCTGGCCGCGCCCCTCGCCCCGCACCAAGCATCAAGATCACCGCCTCAGCTTCCTTGCCTTAGAACGTATGCACGGCTCCAACCCGCCGCCCGATCCAGCTCCGCCGAGCATCCGTCGTCTGCCCCGGCAGCACACCCGGCGTCGCCAGCAGCAACGACCGCAACTGCAAGGCCGGCAGCTTGAATGGACAGATGACATAGATGTCCGGCGCACCCCGCACAGCCGAACCAGCACGGCGGCGATCAATCTGCCCTCCATCTCTACCCATTTGTCAGAACCTGGCGCATCCACATCAACCCATGCCGACGGTCCCAACAGGTCGCGTATCCCCGACGCGCCTGCCGGAGTTGCATGGACCATCCGCCCGTCATAGGCGATGCGGTTGGCAATCCCGAATATGACGGGATCACAACGCCGATGCACCAGCAGCGGCATGCCGGTGACCCGCCATTCTTCACCCGCCACCCCGTCCCGAACCCGGAAGCGGCCCTGTATACTGCTAGCCCGGTCCGCCAGGGTTTGCACCGACTGCCCCGGCGCCGCCCAGCGCCCCGGATCAGCCCCAGCGCTGGCGAACACCAGCCCGGTCGTCCGGTCCGGCGTCGTGGCAACCGGCTCGATCTGCAGCGGGTCGCCGATCACCACGGCACGCCGTGCCCGCCAGACCGCCCCCACCGCCGCCTGCGGCGTGGCCTGCCCAGCCTCGTCAACCAGCAGCCAGCCGATCTCAGCCGCGCCAAAGCCGCGGAACATCCGCCCGACCGAGGCAAAGGTCGTGGACACCACCGGCACGACCAGAAAAAATGCCCCCCAATCCGCCGCAGTCGGCTCGCCCTTGGCTCCGCCCGCGCACACGGCGCTCAGGGCCGGTTTCAGCTGCTTGGCAGCCGCAGCGATAAAGGCCCGGTGCAGCCGTACCGCCGCCACGAACACCGCATCCCGCGCGTCCCGGAATGCCCCGCCGTTCCAGGGCGACGTGCGGTGCAACGCATCGGCCGGCTGCGACCAAAACCCCGGGCCGGGCACCGTGTCCCCCGCCGCTGCGTCACCCTGGTCCAGCACCTGGCCAAGCCTTGCAGCCTCCGCCGCCAACCCATCCCGCGCCTGCACCGCCGCCCCGTGCACGGCAAGCAAGCGCCGCTCCTCGGCCTCGGCCGCTTCCCGTCGCGCCGCAGCATCCCGCCCGGCGTCCTGCACCCGGCCCACCCGAGCCACCTGCTCCCGAACGCCCGCCTCATGCAGCCGCCACGCCCGTGTCTTGAACACGCGTGCGAACCACGACGGCGCCACAGCTCCCAGCACCGACAGCTTGCCGGTCTCCAGCGCCACCTGCACATCCCCATCTGCGGCATCGTCCCGCGCCGCGGTTGCCGCGCGGGCGGCAGAGGCCAGGTCCTTTCCCGCCACCTCCATCCGCTCTACCGCTGCGGGCAGGGCGGCCTCCACCTCCCGCAATCGCTGCCCTGCCTGATCCAGCGCCGACAACCCGTCCCGCAGCGCGCGGCTGCACGCCAGCGCCTGCCGGAACACATCGCGCGCCGCCCGCCAAGCCGCCATCGCCTCTGGCTTGCGGGGCGGCGGGTCAAGCAGCGTCAGCGCCCCGGGTGGCCCCTCGCGCCGCGCATTGGGCCACGCAGCCTGATCGAGCCAGTCGCGCAGGCCCCAATCCCGATCCCACCAGAACCGCTCGAAGAAGGTCCGCCGGTTGCCCGCGTTCCCCAGCCGCGCGGCCATTAGCCCCCAGGCCCGCTCCTCTTCCGGCGCGTCCTGAGCCACCCCCAGCACCGCGGTCGCCGTTGGCCCGAACAGGTCCATCCCACTATCCCGCCAAACGCTGGCATCCAGTGCCCGCCCGCGCACCGGCAGCTCCAGGCTGATGTTCTCGACCGCCGCGTTGTTGCTGCTGGCTACAACGATGGCAAAGTCCATCAGGTCCAGTCCCCGCAGGTCCCCGCCCGGGTCGTCCAGCGCCGCCAAGCGCTCGGCCCGGCGTACCATCACGTCGGCCACCAAGTCGCGTAGCAGCGTGGTCTTGCCCGTGCCAGGCGGCCCATTGATCGCTGCCAGCCCCCCTTCACTTAGGTCCCGCACGACGGCGTTGACCGCCGCCTGCTGCAGCAGCGTCAGCGGATGCAGTCCCGGCCCAGGCCAGCGCCCGAGCGGAAACAGCTCCGGCTGTAGCAGCTCAGCCAGCCGCCCCCGTTCCGCCTCGTCCAGCGCATCCCACGGCGCCGCAGGCGGCCGCAGCCCCAAATAGGCCGCCGCGGCATCCGGCAACCCGTCCACCCCACGCATCACACGCGCCAAATCAGGCAGCAGGAAACTGGACAACAGGTCGGCGCCCGGTGCCTTGGCAGCCACGACCTCGACCGTGCACGGCACTGCCTCCCACAACGCCAGTGGCAGGCGAAGCTCAGCCGCGAGCTCAAACGATGTAGCCCGCAGATCCCGCCAGGTCAGCGACCGCAGCATCCCATCCGTGCCGGTCGGGGCCAGGATGCCGCCAAACCTGGCCTTGAGGCTCCCTTCCGCCTCTCCCCACCCTGGCAACTCCACAGCCGACCCCGACGCCAGCATGAGTCCCAACCCCCAGGCGAAGCTAGCAATGGCCAGGGTATCGGGAACGGCAATCCCCCACTCATCCAGCACCACCGTCGCGGCTAAGATGCTGCCCTCTGCCCGGCGCGCTACCCTGTCCTCGTCCACCTCGTCGCCAAAAGCGCTGTCCAGCGCGTCGTAGGCTGCCTTCGCAGGCAACGCCCCCAGCACGGCGACATACCACCGCCGTGGCGTGTCGGACCCACCCACCGGCTCCGGAAGCGGATCGGGCCGCTGTGGCCAAGGCGTTGGGTCGCCGTCGCCCGGCACCTCCCAATACACCGGCCCATCCGTTGCTGCCGTATCCTTATTGCGCTGCCGCCCGCCTCGCTCCGCCGCCAAGGCACTCCAGCTCGGCCTTGCGAGCTGCGGCGTCAGAACCTCCAATGCCACCCAGGCGCCGAGCACCCGGCAGATCGTGTCGGAAGTTTCCGTCATCCGATCTATGTGCCGCGCCGGCCCAGCCGGATCAATCTGCCGCCCCTTCCGCCAACGCAGCACGAACCCGTGACACCCTTCTCCAACCCAGCCCCGCACGCCTGCTGTCCGCCCAAAGGTGTTGTAGTTGCGAAACACTCGCAATACGAAGGGATAGCCGCGACCCAGGCAGTCACTTAGACGCGCTTGCCGTCCAACTTGGCGCACTACGCCGCCGTCCTCCGCCCCGGCCTCGTCGTCATGCTCGCTGACACCTAACCTAAGTCGGCAGCATTATCACCGCCGTCCAGTCCGGCGCCCAATTGGGTTACCGCCTGCTGCGGATCCAATTCGCCCTCATGCCCGTCCTGTTCATGGTCTAGAACCTCACCGTCCGCTTCGGCCTCCACCGGCCGCGGACACGGCGAGCTGATCCGACACCTTCGGCCGCACCTGGGCCTGGGTCTCCGTCACCGGCCTCGCCATCACCGTCTTCGGCGCCGTTATTACCGGGCTGTCCGGCATCGCGGCGTAGGTGAACTATACGGCATCCCTCGCGGCCTTAACCTGCTGCTCGCAACCGTGGCCCTGCTGGCCGTCGTCCTTACCGGCAGCTATCGCCGGGTCGAGCAAATTGGCATCGCCCTCGGCCTGTTCGAACTCGCCTTCTTTGCCGTCGCCTGGATCGCCCGGCCTGGCATCACCGAAATGTCGGCGAGGTCACCGGCTACCAGCGCAGCCTCAACCCGCGCCCACTCCAGGCCCTAGCCTTTTACGATCTGTATGCCGCTGCTGCCGTAGGCTGCGCAGTGCTGGTCCGTATCTGGCCGGACCTCGTCAGCCTAAGCTTGAGTTTGGCCATTTTCGGTCAGGCGTTGATCCAGAAATGCGGTTC
>CAXTDP010000237.1:0-7941 GCA_964242295.1 uncultured Acetobacteraceae bacterium
CGCCGGTCCCGCGGCGGCACTCAAGCGCCAGGCTGCGCCAGCACGGCCCGCAGGGTGCGCGCGGAGATGTCCAGCACCGCCGGGTCGCCACCGACCATCATGGCGGCGATGGCGCCGTCCATCACCAGCAGGACCTGCCGGGCCAGGATGCCCGGCTCCGGATAACCCGCGGCCTCGGCCAGCCCCGCGAGAAAGGCGAGGATCGCCCCATGGTGCGCCTGGGTCATCTCCCGCAGCCAGGGCGTCCCGGCGTCTCTCCCCTTCGCGTGCTCGGCGGCGGCGTTCATGAAGGCGCAGCCATAGAAGCGCTCCCCGGTGAACCAGGTCCGCAGCGCGGGGATGACGGCATGCAGCCGCGCGGCCGGATCGGGGCTTGCGGCCTCGACGGCGCCGAAGAACGCCGCCCGCCACTCCGCGCCTTCCAGCGCCAACACCTCCCGCAGCAGCGCCTCCTTGGAGCCGAAGCGGCTGTACAGCGTCATCTTGGACGCGCTGGCCTCCTGCAGGATGCGGTCTATGCCGGTGGCATGAATGCCGTTGCGGCAGAACAGGTCGCGCGCGGCGACCATGATGCGCTCGTGCGGCGGTGTTCCGCCGATGTCCGGGGCACCCGCCGGGGCGGCGCTGTTGACGTCGGCCCGGGTCAGCGGCGCGGAGTTGGGTGGCATTCCTGTCAATCCTTACTTGCCTGTTTTACAGCCGTTCTGTGCCGGATTCGTACGCAACCACTCTATTCAACCACGCCGTCACCAGGCGATCTACAGCGTGGAGCCACAGTCCTGGCGGTCCCCGCAGTGGCACAGCCATTGCAAGCCCTGTTCCGTAAGACTGACCGTTCTGTCTGGATCAGTCGCAAGGAGACGACAGCATGAGCGCCACCCTGAAGCAGCCCCCGACCGCCATGACCGGCTGCCTGGCCCCCATAGACAAGGGCGGCCTGGACGAGCTGATCGCCAAGGGAAAGGCCAACCCCCAGGCCATCAAGACCCTGAAGTGCCGCACCATCGCCGAGGGCCGGTTCCGCCACCTCAACATGATTCGCGACCTGCCGCCCTACATCGTGGACGAGCCGCCGGGCCTGCTGGGCGACGACACCGCGCCGAACCCCTCCGAGGCATCCCTGGCCGCCCTCGGCTCCTGCCTGGCCGTCGGCATCCACGCCAACGCCGTGGCGCGCGGCATCACCGTCCGCAAGCTGGAGATCGAGCTTGAGGCCGACATCAACATCACCGCGGTCTGGGGCACCGGCGACACCTCGCCGAAGCCGGTCGGCTTCGACGCCGTGCGCGCCAAGGTCCACCTGGAGGCCGACGCCCCGAAGGAGGAGCTGGACGCCCTGATCGCCCACGCCAAGACCTGGTCCCCGGTCGCCAACACCTTCACCAAGCCGGTGCCGGTGAACGTGACGCCGGTCTGATCGGACAACAGGGGGACGCCAGCATGAGCGAAGCCGCACTCCGGGACGCCCCGGCGTCCCCTACCTTGAACCGCCTGCGCGAAGTGGTCGCAGCCGAGTTGGCGCCGATCACCCGCGAGATCGACCACGGCGGCGTTTATCCCGCCCAGGCGATGCGTGCGCTCGGCGCCGCCGGGCTATACGGCCACCACCTCCGCGCAACGGCCGCGCAGCCCAGCATCGGCGCGGCCGTCGAGGCCATGTCCGCCGTCAGCGAAACCTGCATGAGCGCCGGGTTCTGCACCTGGTGCCAGGACGCCAGCGGCTGGTATCTGGAGCAGTCCGACAACGCCCCGCTACGGGACAGCCTGCAGCCCGGCCTCGCCAGCGGCCTGCAGATGGGCGGCACCGGCCTGTCCAACCCAATGAAGTCGCTGTCAGGGATCGAGACCTTCAAGCTGCGCGGCAAGCGCGTTCCCGGCGGCTACGAGGTATCCGGCGTGTTGCCCTGGGTCAGCAACCTCGGCGACGGCCACCTGTTCGGCACGGTGTTCGAGGTCGAGGACAGCCACCGCGTGATGGCCATGATCCGCTGCGGCCAGCCCGGCGTGTCCCTGAAGCAGAATGCCCACTTCGTGGCGCTGGAGGGCACCGGCACCTACAGCGTGCTGTTCCGCCGCGCCTTCATCGCCGACGACGTGCTGCTGGCCGACCCGCTGGGCGACATGGTGCATCGCATCAAGGCCGGGTTCATCCTGCTGCAGACCGGCATGGGCCTGGGCGTCATCCAGGCCTGCGTGGACCTGATGCGCGAGGCCAACGTCACCCACGGCCACAGCAACAAGTATCTGCCCCGCCAGGTCGGCAACTTCGCCGACGACCTGGCCGCGCTGCGCCAGGAGATCGCCCGCCTGGCGGAAACGCCGCTGGAGCGGGCGCCGGAATATCTCCGGGCCGTCCTGCAGGTGCGCCTGCTCGTCAGCGAGCTGACGCTGGAGGCCGGGCAGTCCGCCCTGATGCACTTCGGCGCCCGCGGCTACATCGAGGGGTCGCCGGTGAACCGCCGCATCCGGGAGGGGCACTTCGTGGCGATCATCACCCCCTCCATCCGCCACCTGCGCCAGGAGCTGAGCAGGCCGGAACTGCGCCCGGTCGCCATGCCCGTTCCCGGGATCACCCACTGATGCCGCAGGCCATCGTGCAAGGCCCGGCCGGCGACACCGTCCTGAACGGCCGGGCCGGCGACAGCCTGATGCAGTTGGCCCGCGCCGCCGGGCTGCCGGTGCTGGGCGAGTGCAACGGATCGCTCGCCTGCGCCACCTGCCACGTCGTCGTGGACCCGGCCTGGGCGGACCGCCTGCCGCCGGTGTCGGACGACGAGGAGGCGATGCTCGACACCGTGTTCGACCTGCGCCCCACCAGCCGCCTGAGCTGCCAGATCCCGCTGTCCGACGCGCTGGACGGGCTGCGCGTCAGCCTTCCCGCCTAACCAGGCCCATCCAACCAAGGAGCAAGAGCATGACCGACAAGGTATTGGTAACGCCGGCCGAGCTGCAGGCGATGATGGGACCGGATGTGGTCATCATAGACACCCGCTCGCCCGCCGCCTACGCGGCCGGGCACATTCCCAGCGCAGTGAACGTGCACGAGATCTTCACCTACCTCGCCACCAGCACGCCCGAGGGCATGGCGGAGCTGCGGGGCAAGTTCGCCGCCGCCTTCGGCGCTGCCGGGCTGTCGGGGGCGGAAACCGCGGTCTGCTACGAGGAAAGCATGAACAGCGGCTTCGGCCAGTCCTGCCGCGGCTACTTCCTGCTGAGCTGGCTCGGCTACGCCAAGGCAAAGGTCCTGCATGGCGGCTTCGTGGCCTGGCATGCGGCGGGCCTGCCGACCACGACGGAGCCGACCGTCGCCGGGGCCAAGGAGTTCCCGCTGTCCAACACCGGCGCCGAGATGATGATTGACCGCGACGCCATGCTGGCCGCGGTGGGTGACGAGAACATCGTCAAGCTGGACGTGCGCGACGTGGACGAGTGGGTGGGCACCAGCAGCAGCCCGTACGGCCCTGACTTCTGCCCGCGCAAGGGCCGCATCCCCGGTGCCAAGTGGCTGGAATGGTATCGCATGATGAAGCCGACCGCCGCCGGCCCGGTGTTCAAGGCTCCGGACGAGATCATGGCGGAGGCGCACACCGCCGGGATCGGGCGCGATACCCCGGTGTATCTCTACTGCTTCAAGGGTGCGCGGGCGTCCAATACCCTGGTCGCGCTGAAAGAAGCCGGCGTTAAGGACGTGCGGATGTATTTCGGCTCCTGGAATGAGTGGAGCCGGGACGAGTCGCTGCCGATCGAGAGCGGCCTGCCCTTCGCGCAAGCCGCCGAATAAGGACCGGCCCTGCCTCCTTCCGGTTGGAAGCAGGCAGGGCCTGTCCTGCATCAGGAAGCCGCGCAGCCCTGCGCAGGTCACTCTCAGCCGGGCCGCGCACCCTGGCCCGGCCGATAGGCACTCGCAGGCCGGGCCGGTCTGCTTCCCCGGCCGTAATTGCGATGCACATGTAAACGCCGCTTAAAGGTATTTGCCGCGTTCCATGATCTCCAAGCTGTACTCGCGGTAGGTCATGCCGAGTTCCTCCGCCCGCGCCAGGCGGCGCAGCGCAACCTCCCTTGGAACCGACCATGCCCGCCGGCGTGCCCGGCGCCAGCACCACAGGCGCCACGATGCGCCGGGGTCAGGTTCCTCCAAAGGCGGGCCGCCGTTGTGCCCAGCCTGCGGCGGGACAGGCGCGTCCGCCGTCACCCTGCCACCCCGCCAGCGCACCGGTGCGGGCCGAGCGCCTTGTAGAACAAGGTCGTCTCCGCCAGCCGCCCATCCGGGCGGAACGCATGCTCCGGCACCCGGCCGCACTCCGTCCAGCCGCAACTGCGATACAGCATGTCCCCGGCGCTCCCAGTCTCGGTATCCAGCATGAGCAGCGTGCGCCCGGCATCCCGTGCCATGTCCTCCGCCGCCGCCAGCAGCCGCCGGCCCAGGCCGCGCCGCCGGGCCGACGACAGCACCAGCATCTTGCCGACCTCCGCCCGGTGCGGGGCATTGGGCTGGTGCGCGAGGGTCAGCAGCAGCGTCCCCACCAGACGCTCGCCGTCCGCAGCGACAAGAAGCCGCTTGCCGCCATCCGCGACGCTTAGCATCTGGCTGCGCCAGAACGCCGCCGCCAGCTCCTGCGTGATCCCCGCCATAAAGTTCACCGACGCGCCCTGCGCCACGGCGTCCACCAGGACGGCGCCCAGGTCATCGAGGCACCCGGCCATCTCAGCGGCGTCAAGCCGGCGGATCAAGGGCGTCTCCGTCATGGCCGTGCGGCTCCCGTGCTGATGATGACGGCGTAGCGGACGGGCCGCTCCGTGGGGTTTCGGAAGGCGACAGGCTGGCCGAAGCGCATCATCAGGCAGTCGCCCGCCTCCAGGCGGAACGCCTCCCCGGCGACGTCCAGCTCCAGCGTCCCATCCAGCACCCAGACATGCTGGTCCGTGCCGGCGGCACGCCGGTTGTCGAAGGCGACGCTGGCGCCGGGCGGGAACTCGACCTCGGCGATGTCCACGGACGAGCCAGTGCCGGCTGGGGACACGTTGCGGCGGACATAGCCGGTCGCCGGGTCGCGCCAGGTGGGCTGGCTCGCATGGCGGGACAGCGGGTTGGGAGGCGTCTCCGCCGCCGCGAACAGGGCGGACAAGGTGATTCCGAGGCCGCCGCAGATCTTCACCAGCAGTTGGGCGGTGGGGCTGGAGTCGCCGCGCTCGATCCGGGACAGCATGGCACGGCTGACCCCGGCCAGCCCGGCCAAGGCGTCGAGCGTGAGGCTCCGATCCGCACGGAGTGCGCGGATGCGGGCACCCATCCGGTAGTCAATGCTGGCAGCATCGTTCATATGTGCACCATAGCTTCCATCATATTGGAATCAAGCGTGCTGATAGGGATGGCCCGATGGTCGGGAGAGCAAGCAGCACGCGACGTCGTGCGCCCCAGACAGGGACTACGACATTTACCGACCGCTTCCTGGCACAGATCGGGACCGCAGCGAACGCCGCTACGGCCGTGTCCGACCCTGAGCGGTTCTTCCTAACCCCACGCTGGTGCTTGTAGTCTGTTGCGATGAACGCGCTGTCACAGGTTAGAAACCTCATCCAAGCAGACCCAGTTCGCTGGCATCTTCTGGGTGTGGTGCGCGCCCTGGACCTCCCGGACTGCTGGATCGGAGCAGGGTTCGTCAGGAATGCCGTGTGGGATCATCGGCACTGCCGCTCTCCTTCAGCACCGGGCGGCGATGTTGACGTCATCTGGCACGACCCTCGGCGCGCCGACCCGGCTGAAGACAGGAAGCATGAAGCCACACTTCGGGCGGCAGAGCCGTCCGTGATCTGGTCAGTGAAAAACCAGGCCCGGATGCACACACGCAACGATGACATGCCCTATGTCTCGGCGGCCGAGGCGATGCGGTATTGGCCCGAGACCGCCACAGCGGTTGCCGTGCGACGGAACATCCGGGAAGAATGTGAGATCGCGGCGCCGTTTGGGCTGGACGACCTCCTGGGTCTGATCCTGCGACCAACGCCAAGCTTCGCTGGCGAGAAACACTCCATCTACAAGGAACGCCTGCGAACCAAGCATTGGGTCGCGCTATGGCCCTTGTTGAAGGAAGCTGAAGTGGAAGCCAGCTCTCCACCATCTGCCGACCATCGACAGGATGGCAGCCATCCCGTCCCAATCAAATTGTCAACGCGTGTCGAACGGTAAGCTGCCGATCCTAAAGGGGCGCACCGTCGCCGCGGCGGCCCGTCGTAGAAAAACACAGCGGGACCACCCAGCGCCGAGCGCCACATCCCCAACGTCCGCCACGCCTGCGCCGCCGCTTTGACAATCCCAGCCACCTGGCGCAAGGCCACGGACATGACCGCTGCCCCCGTTCCCCGCCCGATCACCGCCGTCCTGCTGGCCGCCGGGCTGGGCACGCGCATGCGGTCCGCCCTCCCCAAGGCCCTCCATCCCATCGCCGGAAAGCCCATGCTGCGCCACCTGGCGGATAGCTGCATGGAGGCGTTCGGCCGCGTCGTGGTCGTCATCGGCCCTGACATGGAGGCCCTGGCCACCGCTGCCGCGCCGCATCCCGTGGTCGTGCAGCGCGAACGCCTGGGCACCGCCCATGCCGCGCTGCAGGCCGCCGCGCACTTCGGCGAGGGCGACGTGGCGGTGCTGTATGCCGACAATCCGCTGATCCGCCCGGACACCCTGCGCCGCCTGGCCGCAGCCCGGCAGGCTGCCGGCCTGGCCCTGCTGGCCATGCGCCCCGCCGACCCCGGGCACTATGGCCGCGTCATCACCAGCGGCGCCGACGTGGACCGCATCGTCGAGTGGGCCGATGCCACGGAGGCCGAGCGCGCCGTGGGTCTATGCAACGCCGGGGTGCTCTGTGCCGATGCCGGCGACTTCGCACGATGGCTGCGCGCCGTCCGACCCAGCGCGGCCAAGGGGGAGTACTACCTGACGGACTGCGTCGCCCTGGCCCGAGCAGAGGGCGCCCGCGTGGTAGCCGTCGAGGCGCCCGAGGCCGAACTGCGCGGCGTCAACTCCCGTGCCGAGCTCGCGGAGGCCGAGGCCACCGTCCAAGGCTGGCTGCGCCGCGCCGCAATGGACGGCGGCGCCACGCTGCAGGCGCCGCACACCGTATTCCTGCAAGCCGACACCCGCCTGGCGCCCGACGTGGTGGTCGGCCCGCACGTCGTGTTCGGTCCCGGCGTCAGCGTCGGCACCGGCGCCGAAATCCTGCCCTTCTGCCACCTGGAGGGCTGCGAGGTCGCACCGGGAGCCCGGGTCGGCCCATACACCCGGCTGCGCCCCGGCACCCTGGTCGGCCCCGGCGCGCACGTCGGCAACTTCGTCGAGCTGAAGGCCGCAAGGCTGGAGGCCGGGGTCAAGGTCGGGCACCTGACCTACCTGGGCGACTGTTCCGTCGGGGAGCGCACCAACGTCGGCGCAGGGACCATCACCTGCAACTACGACGGCCTGAACAAGCACCGCACCACCATCGGGCCGGACGTGTTCGTAGGGTCGAACGCCACGCTGGTCGCGCCGGTGTCGCTGGGCGAAGGCGCCTTCGTCGCCGCCGGCAGCACCATCACGCGGGACGTGGGCGCCGGAGACCTGGCGTTCGGCCGGGCCTCCCAGGTGGACAAGCCTGGACGCGCGCCGCGCCGGACGCGCCGGGCCTGATCCGGTGGCGGCCTGGGTGCTCGGGCTGCTGCTGGTTGGGACGTTGCTGATGCTGGGCGGCGGCTACGCCTACGGCAATGCGACGATGGTGCGGATGGACGAGCTGAACCCGGCGGTTGCCGCCGCGGTCCGGCGGCAGCGCCGGTTCTATGGCGGTTGCATCGGGCTGGCCGGGCTGGGCGTGCTGCTGATGTGCACGGGCATCTGGATGTTCGCGGTCGAGGGCGCCGAGGCGGGATGGCCGGTGCTGGCGGGGGCAGGGGCGTTTGCCGCCGCCGGGG
>CAXTDP010000238.1:0-5426 GCA_964242295.1 uncultured Acetobacteraceae bacterium
GCTGTTCCAGGTGCCCGGCGCCGGATACGACGCGGTGGACCTGGCGGCGCTGCCGTCGTGTGTAACTGTCAAGGCCCTGGAGAATGTAGCGGACGGCGGTATGCGCAGGCGCTCGGCGCCAGTTCAGGCCGAAGGTCGCGTTCAGCTTGTGACGGTGGACGGCGATGCAGGTGACTATACCGCGATACGAGTTGCAGCCGGTCACGATGGCCAGGATGGAGAACAGCAGCACGTGGGGCAGCTTGTAGATCTGCCCCTGCGCCCGGCGCGGATCAGGGACGTCCGCCAGCACGTCCAGCAACGGCGAAAACACAGCCACGGCAACCTTTATCCCAGGTGCCGCCGCAAAAGTCAGACATTGGCCGGCTCGGGTATCCCTCTTGCAATCAGATGCCTCACTTCATCCCGCATGTGTGGCAGGACGGACCCAGTGACGCCAAGACAACAGCGTTGAACAGCCCTGGGTGGCCGGCAGTGACAAACTGCGCCAGCGCACCGCCGACCTGCTCAGCTACCTCCAGCACAACGAGACGGCGCTGGTCCACTATGACGCTTGCAGGCGACGCGGTGAGCCGATCGCGACTTCGTTTGTGGAAAGCGCGGTGGACGAGATCATTGCCTGGCGCATGAACAAAGCTCAGCAGATGCGCTGGAACAGGACCACGGTGCAGCCTTTCCTCGACGTGCGCACCGCTGTGCTGAACGACACGCTCCAGGATGCCTTCCGCCGCTGACACCTAGGCTTTCGAACCGCCAACGACGATCGGCGACCAATAGCAGCCGCAGCCTGATTACCTCCCATAACTCTGCATGCTCTCTCGAGGTAGCGCGTCTTGCTGTCGGGGGTGAGCAGTTGCCAGAACGGCAGCTAATTGAGGACGATGTAGGCCTCGGCAAGGCCCTGGTTCGCCGGGTCGTCGGCGGCAAGCCCGGGTAGCGCGATCCATGGCGGCGGTACGTCGTCCATTTCACTGCGCCCCGATACGATCCACTATCCAGCCGCGGCCAGGTCACCCCGCCGCTGGCCGTCCGGCAGCCCCTGACGGCCGGGTCGGTACAAGGCATATCCAGTTCGAGGCGCCACGGCTATCGCGATCCAGGCTATCATGGATGGGGTCGAACATGACCGATCCGGTCATCCCAAGGGGCTGCATGCGTCGGATGGTCTTCGCACTGTTGCGCATGTCGAGCGTCCTGAACGCCCCAGGCAGGGCTGCAGAGTCAGGAGAATGCCCGGCCGGCTCGGCCAAGCGCGTCGCGTGTGCTCGCCCACGGGAGGGTGGCCGGTGTGGCAGGACCGTTTGCCAACGCCCGGGTCACCCTCGTACGCAGCGACACCCTGGCCGGCCCCTTCATGGGCCGGCTCGACGTTGCGGGCGGGCGATGCTTCCTGTTGACGGGTCCCGACGATGCGACGGGGTTGTTCGACTTCTTCGTGGGCGCGGTCCTGTTCACACCACTCGATCGGGGCCGGTCGAACGGCATCGTGATCCTCTACGACCAGGTCCATCGCTCGCCCGAGCACGACACCGACGCCGGTGCCCTCGTCTATCGCGTCGACGAGCATGGGGCCACACGCCTTCCCGCCCTCGAGCAGCGGTTGGACGGCGCGCATAGCGCTGGCCAGGTTCGACGCAGGCTTGCAGCATCGACGCGCTGATTGCTGCGCGTCTCCGGGCTCGACACGGTGGCCGAAGACTGGCCCGGCCGGCTCGGCCAAGCGTCCGAAGCAAGCTGCGGGGGAAACCTTTGTGCAGCCGGGCACTTGCCAGAGCCGGGGGAACGGAACGCACGAGAACGGCATGCCCCTGCCGAACGCGAGCCAAGGACAATCTTCCATGCGGAAATCCGGTCTCCTATCGGGCCTCTTCGTCCTTTCGCTTGTCCTGACCTGTGGTGCACGGGCGCAGAGCCTGAAGCAGCAGGAGATGATCACGCGCGACACCGCCAAGGTGGCAGACCTGGCGCGGGAGACGAACCAGGCGTGCGGGACGGCGATCCGATTTCAGGTAGACTACCCGTCCTATGCCCACGTGCTGGACGACGACAACAACCAGAGCCCTTGGGCCTACCTCGCCAATGTCACGGATGCGCTGAAGCGCGTCTGCCGCAGCGATGCCGGCAAGCAGGCTGTGAAGGCCAAGATTATGGCGGTGACGGCGGTGTATGGTGAGACGGAGACGGAGGCACTCAGCAACGGCGAGTTCCGCTACATCGTTCCCTACCGCGGCCACGGGCCAAGCACGGTGGTTGCCTGGCTGGAATCCAACCTCTGACGCTGTGGACGCTCGTGCTTGGGGCGGTCGCCGGCATGGCCGCCTTGCCGGCGCAGGCGGCGGACATCATGGTCCTCACGAAGGCGGAACCGGGCCTTTCCCAGACCGGCCGATCGATCTGGACCTGCACCTATGTGAATGGGGATCGGGTGCTGACCGTCGTGCGCGAGACATCCTGCCCGCCGTCAACCCCGACGCCCTAGCGATTGACCAGCCCGTTGGCCAGGCGTTGCCGGCGGATGTCGTCCTTGTTCGCTAGCACCCCGGCGCGCAGCGCCAGGAGGCCGCCGCGGACCCGCTCCAGCGCCGCCGCATGCACAGCCTTTGGCGTGGTCGCATTGGCATGGGCGGCATCCCAGTCGAGCGCTTCCGTCATCTGCACGGCCAGGCGATCGATGTCGCCGAACGCCCATTCGTTGATGGGGGTGCCGAGGGTATCCATCAGCGCCGCATACAGCGCGGGCTCCCCATCGGGCGACAGGCCGGGCACGGCCGCCAGCCGGAAGCGCGAGCGGATCTGCGCGATATAGAACCAGGTGACCGCCTCGTCGCGCCGGCCCGCCGCGAACAAGCGCCCGGCGAGCTGGTACAGACTGGCGGGCGGCAGCTCCGGAGCCTGCGCGATCATCTGCTCGACCGACATGGCATCGTCCAGGGCGGCCACGGCCGAAGCCGGGACGCCCTGGACCATGATGCCCAGGATGACCGCCCGTGCGATGGCCCGGCGTGTGCCGTTCATCGAACCGGCCCCTGTGCCGGTCCGGATGGCAGCGGCATGCCGTAGCGCCCGTCCTGGTGTGCCCTGCCGATCGCGTCGAGCAGGGATGGCTGGACGCCCTGCCAGCGCAACGCCGCGACGCCGAGCAACGCCGGGACGCCACACGCCGCCATCGCATGCGGAAGACGCAACGGCTGCACCACGAGGCCGCCCTGCCTTGCATCGGGCCAGAGCGCGAACGGCCCGGCCATCTGCTGCAACGACTCCACGCACCTGTCATCCACCTTCGCCGCCGCTGGGCCCGCTTGCGCCAGATAGAGAGACTTCAGCGCGGGACCATCGACCATGCCGATCGGCGTCTCGTCCAAGCCGGTCTCGACCGAGACCGTACGCACCAGGGCGTTCGGAAGCAGGCGCGCCCAATTCGGGGGTTGGCCGGTCTGAAGATCGTAGACCAGCGCGAACCGGTCGGCATTCGGATAAAGACCGCCGCAATCGGCGTCGTCCTCCGCGAGCAACGCCAAGTATCGCGGTCCGCGCATGGTGACCGTGACGCGGCGGGTCCAGGCATGCCGGCCCGGGCCGGGGTGCGAGGCGGCCAGTGCGGTGCGGCACTCGGCTGCGGCTGTCCGCACCCGCGCGTCGGCGGCCGAAAGGGCGTCGTTGATGGCGGCGGCTGGTGCCCTGCCCAGCGCCAGCCGCGGAAAGGCGGTCACACCCGTGGCGATGCCGGGCTGCCGCACCAGCCGGACCATGGTCTGCGCGGAGGCGCTAGCGGCAATCGGCACCCAGGCGCAGACCGTGCCTGCCGACAGCACCAGCACAACGACGGCACTGCTCGAATGGTTACTCACCCAGAGTGCCCTCGTCACGACCTTGATCGAATGCGTGGTCACGTAGTGGTTGATCGTCCGGAACAGGTCCCTGCCGCTGATGCGGGTGCTATTGTAGATGTAGAACAAGCGCCCGATCCCGTGCTTGATGACGATGGCGGGCGGATACCGCTTCCCCGCGCCCGGGAACTCCGCGATCAGGGACATGTCGGCCCACCGTACGAGCTTCTCCCGGCGGCCGGTCCGCCGCCGGATGCCCTCCGGGTCGAGGATTATGATCTGGCGGCGCAACAAGATGTATGACAGGACGGTTCCGCCGGCCGAGGCAGCCAGCGGGTAGAAGGCGGTTTCGATCAGCGTGCATGGCCTGGTCCCGAACGGCATATGGGATTCAGGGCGAAGACGGTCGCCGTCGTCGCAAGAGCGATGGTGCAAACCAAGATGAAGTAGCTGGTCAAATCCGGCCGCAAGTGGATGGTCACCCGCTCTTCCTCCACCTTGCCCTCCCGGATTGCGGCGATTGTGCCATGAGATATCGAACGTCTCTCGTGCCATGATATACCGCGCCAACGCTGGACCGCCACGGAGCAGATTGTGCCGCTACCGGCTGCCGACTTCCTGCCCGGCGTGCGGCCGGTGCCCACCCGATGGTCCCATGCCGTGTTCGCCGGCAAGGTCGCCGTGCTGCGGCTCCGGCGGGGCATCCGGAACATCGTGGCCGCCGAGCGCCAACTGCAACGCCACATGCAGGCGGTCGGGGGTGAGGCCCGGGCGGTATTCCGCTCGCCGCTGTGGTCCGACACGCGGCTGGCGGAAACCAGTCATCAGGTGGGCAAGGTGCAGAACCTGCGCCGGGCGGCGGCGATCCTGGATGGGTTGCTGATCCGGCGGGCAGCACCTTCTCCTTCTGGCGGCAGCTCGGCCGGGCCAGCCGCGCGCGGGGCTTCGTCGCCGGGTGCATGCTGCAACAGGGCTGCGTGGTGCCGGCCATCGGCGGCGGCCTGTGCCAGTTGTCGAACGCGCTGTACGACGTGGCGCTGCAAGCCGGGTGCGAGATCGTGGAGCGGCACGCCCATTCCCAGCGCCTGCCGGGCTCGGCGGCGGCGCGGGGACGGGACGCGACGGTCGCCTGGAACTACGTGGATCTCCGCTTCCGCCCGGCCCGAACGTTGCGCCTGTCGGTCCGGCTGACCGCCGACGAGCTTGTGGTGGGCCTGCATGGCTCGGCCGAACCCGCGCTGCCCGATGCGACGGTCCCGGACGGTCGGCCGCAAGCCCAATCCTGCGACGCCAGCGCGCAGACCGGCTGCTTCCGGCACGGGCGCGCGCCGGAGGGTGACGCCCGACGGCAGGCCATCCTGGTGGACGAGGCATGGCCCGAATTCGCCCGGCCTGTCGCCGCCGTGCGGCAGGCGCACAGCAGCATCGGGCTGCCGCTGCCGGCTGGGTGGGCCCGGCCGGCCCGCTATGCCTGGGACACGCACGGGTTCGAGCATGTCGGCACCGCGTCCGTCGCGACCCTGCGGCGTAGCCTCGCGCTCCGCCGGGCTACACCGGGTGCCGGGCAGCGGCAGGGGCTCGCGCCGGCCGGGCACGATC
>CAXTDP010000238.1:5436-7930 GCA_964242295.1 uncultured Acetobacteraceae bacterium
GTATGCATGGCCCGGGCCTCGGCGCCGCTGCTAACGCCCGACGTCAGCGAAGTGTGGGTTGCGCAATCCTACCTGCCCACGCTGTGGCGGGACGGGCATCTGGGCGGCCGCCGGTTCTCGGTCCTGATGACCCGGCTGCCCATGCACCTGCTGCAGGCGCGGCTAAACCAGGCCCACGCCGCCCATCCCGACCGAGCGACCCTGGCCGACTTCCGGGCGCCCGCCGACCTGGTGCAGTGGGAGGCAGAGGCGCTGGCGCAAGCCGAGACGCTTGCAACGCCCCACTCGGACATTGCTGCCCAGTTCCCCGGCCGGGCCATCCACCTGGACTGGTGCCTGCCCAGCCCAGCCTTCACCAAGCGGGACGGTGCCGCGCCTTGGCGGATCGCCTTCCCAGGGCCGACCCTGGCGCGGAAGGGCGCCTACGAGGTCCGGGACGCAGCCAGATCCCTTGACCTGCAGGTACTGCTGTTCGGCACGGACCTGGAAGGACCGGGGTTCTGGGACGGCGTCCGCACCAGCCGGCCCGACCCGGCGGACGGCCCGTTCGCCGGGTTGCGGGATGTGATGGCCGTGGTGCAGCCCGCCCTGGTGGAGCAGCAGCCGCGCCGGTTGCTGGCAGCACTCGCCGCCGGCGTGCCGGTGCTGGCCACGCCTGCCTGTGGCCTGGACGGGCTGGGCATCGTCCCGATCGCGCCGCTAGATGCTGCCGGGTTGACGGACCGGCTGCGCGCGATGCGGGTCACCGCCTGAAAGGCAGCTCCGATCCCCCGAGATAGACGGATACGGTTGGCGACAGCGTGACCTGGGCACGCCCGGCCTGGTCCAACTGCCACGGCAGCGACCGGCCATCCCCGGTGACCAGCGTCCCCGCGGCCGAGCACGGCGTCCAATCCAGCTCCTCCCGCCAGGCATGCTCCGTCACCTCCCGCGCCCGGCGGAACCAGCGGAGCGCTGCTTGGTTGGTCAGGCGGAACCGGGCGCACTGGGCGGCCGAGGCACCCGGCGTCTGCATCGCGTGCCATTGCCCGTCTTGCACGACGACCACGGAGCGCACGGTGAACGATGTCGGCGCGGTCTGGGTGGACGGTATGCCCAGGTCGAGCAGGGCGGCGGTGGCCAGGGTGCGGATGAGGGCGTGCTGGATCGGCATGGCCCACGGCCTATCGCGGCAGCGTCCGGCGGACGAGCCTGCCGATTTCGGTGCTCTCCGCGAGGTCGATGCATTTCACGATGGTGAGGTTCACGTCGCGGAAGCTGGGGTATGACCGCTGCAGCCACTCCGCCGCCATCGGCTGGATGGCCTGATAGGCTTCGGCAGTATGGATGCCGTTTTGCAGGAAGGTGTCCATGGCGGCCGCGGTCTCGTCCGCGATGGAGGGGAACGCCTGCCGCAGGCATAAGCTGAGCGCATAGTGCCGCAGCTCCAAGATGGCGTTGTCCTGCTTGGTCCCATGCCGGGCGGGAGCGCCGATCCCTGATGCCGGCAGTCCGCGGCACAGCAGGGTCAAGGCCAGGCATGTAAGGCGGGATCGCCAAGGCATCGGGGGTGCCATCGGCTTAGGTTTGCACCGATCCAGCCTATTCATCAATCTCGCCGCCGGGATGGTCGTTGGGCAAAGGGCGTCGTGAAGGCATCGGGCAAGACGAAGACGAATGCGGGCCATGGCTGGATGTACTACGCCCGCGGCTCGGCACAGATCGCCTTCCTCATCGCGGCATTCAAGTTCATCGAGCTGTTGATCGTGCCGCCTTTGGCCGATGAGCCGAGGTGGCTGGTGGCCGGCGTCGTGAGTTTCAAGTTCTGGGGTGCAGGGGCCGCCCTGGGCCTGCTCTGGCTGCTGGGCCGGGTGTCGCAACGCCTGTTCGGCTGGCCCGCGCCCGAGGCGCCGCCCGAAGCCCAGCCGCCCACCCGGCCCGTGGTGCAGACCGAGGCGATGCGCTTGCAAACCCTGGGCAACAAGCTGGTCCTGTGGTGGTTCATCCTGGGCTTCCTGGCGATCGTCATGATGGCGGATACCGGAGCCGGCCCGATCCCCCGGCTGATGAAGGCCGTGGTCGGTCCGAGTGATTGGCTGGCTCTGGAGACCTTCGTCTTGGGCTTGCCCCTCCTCGCCGCACCGCTGGTCTTGTTGGCCCTGCTGCCGTGGCAGACCCGCTTTCCGCTATTGGCCAGCCTGCAGAAAGCGGTGAAGCCGGCCCACAATCGCACCCGGGCCCGCACCCGGGGACGCAAGCGGCCGTGAGCGGCGGCGCGTGCCTATGATCGCGCCCTTCGACCGCCGGGACTCCGGATGCGCCACGATCACCGCCGGGCTGGTTGCCGGTGGCGGGACACTCGCCGTTGTGCCCGCGGCGCCCCTGCTGGCCCTGGCATGCGCCGGGCTGGCAATGCTGGTTTTCAGCCTGTTGCTGCGGACGCTGCCGCCCGACCTGCGCCTCCGCCCGATGATCGAGGCCGCGGTCCGGCAGGCGGTCGCCCCGCCGCCGCCCG
>CAXTDP010000239.1:0-7928 GCA_964242295.1 uncultured Acetobacteraceae bacterium
CTCTGGTATTCCGCCGAGTGCTGCTTGGTGTAGCTGTCCATGATGGCGCGCTTGCCCTCGCCGGCGCCGGGCAGCGGCACCTGGTAGTGCGCCTCGGGGCCGGACAGCAGCCAGGCGATCACGCTGTCCTCGCCCTCGTAGATCGGGCTGGGCGCACCTTCCCCGCGCATCACCCGGTCCACCGCCTCGATGGCGAGCTTGCCGGCATGGGCGGGGGCATAGGCCTTCCAGGAGCTGATCTCGCCCTTGCGGGACTGGCGCGTGGTGAAGCTGACGTGCACCGCCTGCTGCACCGCCTGGTAGATCGTCTCGGCGGGCAGGCCCAGCAGAGTGCCGATCCCTGCCGCCTGGGCCGGGCACAGGTGGGCGATGTGGTCAATCTTGTGCTCGTGCAGGCAGATCGCGCGCACCAAGTCTATGTGGACCTCGTAGCCCGTCGCCAGGCCGCGCAGCAGGTCGGCGCCGGACTTCTCCAGCGTTTGCGCCACCGCCAGGATGGGGGGGATGTTGTCGCCGGGGTGGCTGTAGTCGGCGGCGAGGAAGGTGTCGTGCATGTCCAGCTCGCGCACGGCGGTGCCGTTGGCCCAGGCCGCCCATTCCGGGCTGACGCGCACGCTGTCCGCCATGCCGAACACCGTGGCGCCGCCATGCCGCCCGGCGCGGACGGGGTGGCCCAGGGCCATGTCGCGCGCCGACATGCACGGGTGGCGGTTGACGCTGGCGATGGCCACGGCGGCGTTGTCTATGACGCGGTTCACGATCATCTCCGCCGTGTCGACGGGCACCGGCGCCGGGTCGGCGGCGACGGCGGCGATCTTCCAGGCGAGCTGGTCGTCCCGCTTCAGCCGCGACTTCGAGGGGTGGACGCGGACGTCGTGAAGCTGCATGGGCGGGTTCCTCGTCGGTTTCTTCGGGCGGGGTTCTTCAGGCGGCTGTCTTTGGGGAGGCGTCTTGGCGTGGTCCGGCGCTGCTCATAAGGTTGCGACTATGCTTCGGCAATCCCGTGGCGCAGGTTGGCTGCCTTCACCGTGCCGCAGAGCCGGCCGCATCAGTTCGGAGGACCATGCCGTGCGTCGTTGTTCGTCTGGGGGTTCGTCTCGGGGTTTATCGCGTAGTTTGTCTCGGGGCCTGTCCCTTGGCTTGCCATTGGCGGCCGCCGGGCTGCTGTCCGGCTGCTACCCGGCGCAGCCGGTGCTGTACTCGCCAGGATCGCAGTATTACCAGCCGCGATACGGACAGCCCCCATACGGTCAGCCGCAATACGGGTCGCCCCAGTATCCGCCGCAATATCCGCCGCCTCCATATTCTAGCCCGGCGTCTCCCGAGCCTGCCCCTCCGCCCCCTGAAACCACCTATGACTCCCGGCCGGCGGAACCGTTCTCCCCGACCATCGTCGAGCCTTCGGCGCCATCCCCGCCGGCAGCCGCGGACGATGACGCGTTCCTGCTGCCGAAGGCGGACAGCGGCACCGGCATTGCAGGCGACGCTCCCGCGGCCCCTGCCCCGTCAGGGCCTGCCACCCGGACCGTAGTTCCCAGGAACAGCGTCCCCTTGATGGGCTTCCGCCCGATGCGCGGCCAGCAGGGCTCCTAGCGGCGAGGCTGCCATGGCTTGGCCCTGGGTTGATGAACGCCATGCGTGGTCTAATGTGGGTGCTTATCCCGGTGCTGCATGCACTACTATGGCGCCACGGCCCGGGACGCCAGGACCCGGCCAGCCCTCAATCCCGGTAAAGGAGGCGTGACCCTTGCCCGACCAGACACCGCCCGTTCGGTGGCAGCCCGATCGGTCCCCGGCGGCGCCAGCCTGGCCGGTGCCGCCCATGCTGACCGCCATCGGCCGGGGCATCCTGGGCCGCTGCCCCGCCTGTGGGCAAACGCGCTGCTTCAACGGCTACCTGCGCGTCGTGCCGGTCTGCGTCGCCTGCACTGCGCCGCTCGGAAGCCTGCGGGCCGATGACCTGCCGCCCTATCTTACCATCTTCATCGCCGGCCATATCATCGTCGGCCTGATGATGTGGGTCGAAAGCGCCTACCGTCCGGACTTCTGGGTGCAGGCGGCGCTTTGGCTGCCGCTCAGCCTGGTGCTGACGATGGCGTTGCTGCGCCCGGTCAAGGGGGGCGTGCTGGGCCTGATGCTGAAGCTCGGCATGGCGAAGCCGGACGACGAGTGATCGCCCCCGCGACCCCCTCCCCACTGCCCGGCTTGCAGCCTCCGGGCCTGCAACGGGTCGTGCTGGCCGGGGAGGCGCTGACCCGGCTGTCGCCGATCCTGGAGGCCGACCGCGCCCAGGCCGTTGCCGACCTGGAGGTGGAGAACCACTTCGCCCTATGCGGCACTGCCGAGCGGCCTGCCGTGTCCGGCCCCTACGTGCTGCACTTATCGGTCCAGGAGGGCCGCCTGGTGTTCGACGTCCGCAACGCAGACGACGCGCCGTTACAGATGCTGGTGCTGTCGCTTGGTCCGTTCCGCGGCCTGATCAAGGACTACCAGATGCTGGTGGACAGCCACATGCTGGCCGTCGAGGAGGGGCGCGGCGAGCGCATCCAGGCGATAGACATGGGCCGCCGCGGGCTGCACAACGAGGGTGCGGCGCTGCTGCAGGAGCGCCTGACCAACAAGGCCAGCATAGACCACGAGACTGCCCGGCGGCTGTTCACGCTGGTCTGCGTGCTGCACCAGCGCATCTAGGACGGCCACGCCATGGGAGCCCAAGCCACATGAAGATTGACGGCACCCCGTTCCGCACGATCTGGGTGGACGATGACGGCTGGTCGGTCCGCATCATTGACCAAACCCGGCTGCCCTGGTCGCTGGACTTCCTGCGGCTGCAGAACGTGGCGGCGGTCGCGCACGCGATACGCAGCATGCAGGTGCGCGGGGCGCCGCTGATCGGCGCGGCGGCGGCCTATGGTATGGCATTGGCGCTGCGGGCGGACCCCGGGTCGGAGGCGATGGAGCGTGCGGCGGAGCAGCTTGCCGCCACGCGTCCGACCGCGATCAACCTGCGCTGGGCGCTGGACCGGATGCTGACCCGGCTGCGCAACACCGCCGTCTCTGCCCGCGCCGCTGTCGCCTATGCCGAGGCTGCCGCCATCGCCGACGAGGATGTCGCGACCAACGCCGCCATCGGGCGGCACGGGATGCCGCTGATCCAGCAGGCGGCGGCTGCCAAGGCCAAGCCGGGCGAGCGTGTGAACGTGCTGACCCACTGCAACGCCGGCTGGCTGGCGACGGTGGACTGGGGCACCGCCCTGGCGCCGGTCTATGCCGCTCACGAGGCCGGCATCCCCCTGCATGTCTGGGTGGACGAGACCCGGCCGCGCAACCAGGGCGCGGCGCTGACGGCATGGGAGTTGGGCAAGCATGGCGTGCCGCACACCGTCATCTCGGACAATGCTGGCGGGCACCTGATGCAGCACGGCCGGGTGGACCTGGCCATCGTCGGCACGGACCGGGTGACGCGCACGGGGGACGTTGCCAACAAGATCGGCACCTACCTGAAGGCCCTGGCCGCTTGGGACAACCGGGTGCCATTTTGGGTAGCCTCCCCCAGCAGCACCATAGATTGGACCGTGTCGGACGGGGTGGCGGAAATACCCATCGAGGAGCGGGACGCAGCCGAGGTCACGACCGTGACCGGGCGCGGCCTGGACGGCAAGGTCACCACCGTACGCGTGACCCCCACCAGCAGCCCCGCCGCCAACCCGGCCTTCGACGTGACACCGGCCCGGCTGGTGACGGGCCTGATCACCGAGCGCGGACGCTGCGACTCTACCGCGGTCGGGTTGGCCGGGCTGTTTCCGGAGCACGTTTAGGTTCTGGCAGCAATTGGAGGGCGCATCTCCTTTCCGTTGAAACGACGGCAGGGCGTGGGGTTAGCAGATCGGTTCTCCCGTTCCACACCTGTTGCAGCCGCGTTACGGCAGTCGTTCCATCAACGATCCGCGTGAAAGTGATTGCCCCGTTGTTGACCAGGCAGTTGAGCCGGCCCAGCAAGCATGTCATCCCCAACTGGTGAACTTGCGTCCGCTCTTGCTGCTGCCGTTGCTGGGCGCGTGTGCAGCGCGGCCGCAGCCCAGCAGCGCCGTCACTGGGCAGCCCGGCGGCATCGCGACCGACGCCCATGTGCCGGGCTTTGCCCGGCATCCGCCGGAGCCGTTCTCCCGCCAGAACACAGTTGCCATCGCGCTGCGGGAATGGCGGGCATTCGGCATGAACGTCAACGATGACCCGCCGGAGCAGCAGAACCGCCCGCGCGACCAGCGCCCGGACCACCAGCCCGGCATGTGGCAGCGCGTCGGCGAGTATTGGTGGCTGGGACAGAATGCCGGCACCAACGAGGAGGATTGGACCAGCAAGTACAACGAATACGGCACGCCCTATGCGGGGGACGCGCCAGCCTGGTCGGCGGCGTTCATCTCCTACATCATGCGCTCGGCCGGGGCGGCGGACCGCTTCACCTACTCGCCGCTCCATGCCGACTACATCAACGCTGCCGCCCGGGGTGAGGGCGCGGTGCGGGTGGAGCGTCCGGACAGCTATCCGCCGCAGCCCGGCGACCTGATCTGCGTCGGCCGTGGTCCGTCGCGCAACATCCGCTTCGAAAGCCTGCCGGCGCCGAGCTTCTATGGCCATTGCGACCTGGTGACGGAGGCTTCGCCGGGGCAGCTCGTGGTGATTGGCGGCAACGTGGATGCGAGCGTTACGATGAAGCACGTGCCCACGGGGCCAACCGGATTGCTGGCGGAGCCTGGGGGGCAGACCTATGACCCCCGCTACCCATGGTTCGTCGTGGTGCGGGTGCTCTACGACGGGACGGTGTAACGGCGTTCCTGCTGCTGCTCCCTCTCCCTCCGCGAGAGGGCCGGGGTGAGGGAGCGAGCAAGCGCCGCGTTGTCGCCCCGAAGAACACTTGCAACCTGAGCCGTATGTGCGCCGCTTCGCAGCCAAGACCCTCTCACCCCGACCCTCTCCCGGAGGGAGAGGGAGCAGGAGGCTACCGTTGGTGCCAGGGCAGGCCTTCGGCCTTCCAGCCTGATACGGTGCCGCGATGGCCCTCCCCGTCGGGGTTGCCCTCGAAGCCCTCGGCGATGTTAGCCACCTTGGTGAAGCCGGCTGCCTGGGCCGCATTAGCAGCCGCCATGCTGCGGGCGCCGCTGCGGCACAAGAACAGGATGCGGTGCTCCGGCGTCAGCCCGGCCTGGCGCAGCGCGCCGACGAAGTCCGGATGCGGCTGCATCGCCGGATAAACCTGCCACGGGATCAGCACCGGCTGCTTGCCGGCCTCCCCCAGGTCGGGCAGGCCGACGAAGTTCCACTCGGCGTCGGTGCGCACGTCCACCAGTTGCGCCTGTGGGTCGGATTGCAGCGCTTCCCAAGCCTGGGTCGGACGGATGTTCTCGATCATGGGTGGCCCCTGTTGTTGCTGGGATGGTCCCCGGTGCGGATCAGCACGGCTTAACCGAAAGCCGCGCCGAGTTGGTTCCCGGTCAGACGGTTGATGAGGACGTGATAGGCGGCGATGTGGTCCCGCATCCGCAAGTTTGCCACGGCATAAGCCCGGGCGCCGGCGCCTAGCCACGCCGTGCGGGCGTCGTCCGCCAGTAGGCCGAGTATCGCGCCCGCCAGCGCCGCCGGGTCCAGGAACGGGGTCAGCAGCCCTGTTTCCCCATGCCGCACGAACTCCTGCACCGGCGCCGTGTCGCTGGCGACGATGGCGCAGCCGCAGGCCAGCGCTTCCCGCAGGGACCAGGACGCCACGAACGGATAGGTCAGGTAAACATGCGCATCCGAGCGTTGCAGCAGCCGGACGTAGGTTTCGTAGTCCAGCCGGCCAGCGAAGTGGACGCGCTCGGCATCCAGCGCCGGGCCGACTTCGCCCATCAGCCATTCGCGGTAGGTGGTGTTTAATACCCTGGCGCCATAGCTGACGCCGTCCGCGCCCACCAGCACCGCCTTGACGTCAGGCCGCTCCCGCAGCAGCGCCGGCAAGGCGCGCATCAGGATGTGGAAGCCGCGATACGGCTCGAGGTCGCGGGCGACGTAAGTAATAAGCTTCTCGCCCGGCAGCACGTCGAAGCCGGGCAGCGTGAACGGCGCGGCGCGGACGGCCGGGTCGGGACGGCAGGCGTCCAGGTTCACGCCCTCCGGCAGGACGGTGATGCCCGGCTGCGCCCAAGCGGGGTAGGAGCCGTGCTGGAACCGCGTCGGCGTTTGGCCATGGCCGGGGTTGCTCAAGGCCAGCAGGTTGATCGCGTTCTTGGCGCGGATGCGGGACAGGCTTTCGACCAGGGACGGGAATTCCGGATCGAAATTAACATCATAGCCGCGCAAGTTGTAGAAGAACTCGAAGTATCCCAGCAGCGGCACACCGGGAAAGACGTCCTGGAGGTTCAGCATCTCACCCCAGCCTTGGTGGCCGATGATGATGTCCGGCTGGAACCCGAGCGTGCGGAGGCTCGCGGCGACCCCGGCGACCAGTCCAGCACGGACCATCCCGGCCTCGAACTCCTGCGCATCCCGGTGGGTGTCCGGCAGGGGTGCGGGCATCCGGTAGATCGCCTTGCGTATGCCTGGGATCAGGTTGCCGTTCTCCTCCGTGATGAAGATGACGTCATGGGCGCGCTGGTTCACCAAGTGCCGGACCAGGTGGAGGAACTGGCCTGGGAAGTTCTGGTGGACGAACAGGAACCGCACGGCGTGCCTCGCCGCCGCGGGCGGGTCAGCGGCGCCGGGTGGTGGCCGGCTTGCGCTTGGCCGGGGCCTTCGGGCCGGGCTTCGCCGGGGGCGTTGAGTCAGGCTGTGCCGGCTCAGCGGCGGGCTCAGGCTTCGGTTGAGACCGCTTTGCCGGTGCGGGTGAGGCCGCGGAGGCTGCGGCCTTGATGCGCCGCGGCTTCGCGGCCGACACGGCTGGCACCGGCGCTGGAGCGGGAGCAGGAACGGGAACAGCGGACGCGGATGGCTTCTTGTCGGGCTTGGCGGCGCGGACGGGCTGCCGAGCTTCGGCCGGCGCGGCGCCAGTCGGCACCAGCATGATCTGGAATGCTTCCAGCGGCGACAGGCTCGGCGCTTCCACCGCGCTGCCGTCGCTGACCCCGCCGATCCGGGTCCCGTCCACGAAGGTCGCGGAAACGACCGCGGTGTGGGCCGATGCGGCATCCCCACGCAGGCGCACGCGCAGGCCCAGGATCGGCAGCGACATGCCGCGGCTGCCGCAGAACTGCCCGCCCTCTGCCCAAGGGGACAGCCAGCCGCGCCCCAGCACCGCCTGGTATTCGATGTCGGCAGAGCCGATGCCGCCGCTTGGCGCGAGGCCGAAGCCCTCGATCCAGCGTTTGCTGCCCGGCTCGCCCATCCAGTCGCCCAGCCGTCCGCCGACGTCGCCGCGCCCATAGATGTGGGCGGCGACCTCGATGGGCTGGCCGGCGCCAGGCTGCGCGGCACCAGGCTCTGCGATGGGCGGCTCCTGGGCAGGCGCAAGGGGCTTGATCTCCGGCGCTGCGGCGGGCTGGTCGGACAGGCGGATGACCTGCAGCTTCGGCGCGTCGTGCCCACCCTCGGCGGCCTGGTAAACCGTGACGAGCACCTGCGCCGGTCCGCCGGTGATGCGGACCAGCGCCGCGCCGGCGTCCCCGCCCAGCCAGCCCTCCGCGTTGAAGCCGCTGATCCCTACCGTGCCAGGAAATCCGCCCTGCCCCGGCGCCGCCGTGATCCGCACGCCAGGTAGGCCAGTAGCCGCATCCGGCGGTACCGAGCCAGGCGTGTTGAAGACACAGAACAGCCCGTCCTCCATCGTCATCAGGTGCGCGGTGGCCTTCAACTCGGTGATCGGGTTGGTGGAGGCCTGCATCTTGGGGTCGGACATCAGGTTCTCTTTTGCGCTCGGCGGAACGTCGGGGCTGGGGGCGGGACCATAGCGACGGGGT
>CAXTDP010000240.1:0-7924 GCA_964242295.1 uncultured Acetobacteraceae bacterium
GGTCGAAGCCGTTGAAGCCGCGGGGCTGCACGCCCTCCGCGAGCGCCACCGCGACTGCCTCGCCACCGAGGGCGCGCCAGGTCGGCAGCAGCTCCGGCCGGGCCAGGCAGTCGGCGATGGAGGCGTCGCCGAGGGCCTGGGCGAACAGCATGGCGCCGTAGCCGAGCTTGCCCCACAGATAAGACCAGATGTCGGGCGTGGTGATGGCGTCCGGCTCGAAGTCACGCATCAACTGGTGCAGTTGGCGCAGGCGTGGCGTGTCGGCGCCGTTGATCTCGCCCAGCACTACGGCGCCGCGGTTACCATACAGGATGCTGCCCGGCCCCATCCAGTCCGCACCGAAGTTGACGAAGGCGCCTACCGTGCGCTCGGTGCCGGCGATGCCGGCGATGATGGTCTCGCACAGGCCATTCTGCAGCGACAGCACGTAGCCGTCCGCGGCGAGGTGCGGCAGCAGGGCCTGGCACGCCTTCGCCGTGTGGTGCGCCTTCACGCAAAGGAACACCTTGTCCCAGGTGCCGGATACCTCCCCCGGCAGCAGGGCCGATGCCTGGATGGTGAAGTCCGCAACGGGTCCGTGGATGTGCAGGCCGGGTCCCCGGATGGCAGCGACATGCTCAGGCACGATGTCCACGAAGGTCACTTGATGGCCGGCGCGCACCAAGTACGCCCCGATGGTGCCGCCGATCGCGCCGGCGCCCCAGACCAGCACGGCGTCGCCGCTCACGATAGGGCGCCTGTGGAGTTGAGCGGATGGATTATCATGCGTCTTGGTGCCTCCAGGCGTTGCCGGGCCGGAGTATCAGCCGGGATCGGCGGCGGCGGCTACCCCTGCCCCGCCGGATATGATCCACGTTGCCGGCGTGGAGCATCGCGTAGTGGGTGGGGGCGTGGCGGTCCGGGTCTTGCGGGTGCGCCGGCGGCGGCGGCAAGATGCAAGCCTGCCGCAAGTGACGGGGTGAGCTGCCATGGACGAGACCACCCTGCGCGCCGAGATCGTGCAGGCCGCGCGCGGCATGGACGCTCTCGGCATCAACCAGGGGACGTCCGGAAACGTCAGCGCCCGGCTGGGCGGCACTATGCTGATCACGCCGTCCGCCACACCCTATGAGCAGATGCGGCCGGAGGACATTGCCGTCATGCCGCTGGACGGGGAGCGCGGTGCCTGGACCGGACCCTTGAAGCCCAGCACCGAGTGGCGTTTCCACCTCGACATCCTGCGGGGGCGGCCGGATGCCGGGGCGGTGGTGCACACGCATGCCACCTACTGCACGACGCTGGCGATCCTGCGGCGGCCCATACCGGCGGTGCATTACATGATTGCGGCCTTCGGCGGTGCCGACGTGCGCTGTGCGCCCTATGCCACCTATGGTACGGCGGAGCTGGCGGTTCACACCCTGGAGGCGCTGGAGGGGCGCAACGCCTGCCTGCTGGCGAATCACGGCATGGTCGTGGTCGGGGCTACCTTGGCCAAGGCGATGTGGCTTGCGGTCGAGCTGGAGACGATCGCGCGCCAGTACTGCCTCAGTTTGCAGATTGGCCAGCCGCATTTGCTGTCGGATGGCGAGATTGCCGAGGCGGCGAAGTCGTTCTCCACCTATGGGCTACAGGAGCGCGACAAGGCGGCGTGAGGGGGCGGGCCGGCCTGGCCCTTACGGGGATACGCCAAAGACTGCGGACTCGGACAATGATGGTGAACGGATGGCGTTCATCGCACCAAACAACTGGCATCCGTTGGGTAAGGGAGTGATCTCAGAGGAGGAGGTAAGCTTGGACGGCAACAAGACGACAGTGACAGTGGTGCCCGTTTCCGTGGCTTCTCGAAACGGCATCTCGATGCTGGTGCCGCCATTCATCGAGCAGCACACCAACAACGAGACAGTCGCGCTCGCGAAAGAGCTGCTTCGCGTAACGCGCGAGGTCCGAGTGCTGGCGGGCCAGTTCTACCTTTACGTAGCCCTGACAAGATCAAGTTCCTTTACGAAAGCTATTGCTGGATCAGTCGGCCAGGACGGAGCCAACATCGTAGTCGGCTCGCTTTTGCGTACCATGGTTATTTCTATTGCCGCGCTCTTCGATCAGGACAAACGTACAAACAATTTACCGAAGTTGCTCAATAAGGCTCGCAAGCCTGGGTTAGCTGCCCAACTCAAGCGCTTTCACGAACACTATGACGTATCGACGGAAGCGGAAGCCTCGCGCCTGCGCCTTATTAGGTATCAACGCAAGCTACAATCGGGATGGATCAGGCAGGCGGCGGATCGGCTTATACATGTCAGACAAACGCACGTCGCGCATTTTGATGCTGAGCCTCCGCCAAAAACAGATGCCGAGAAGGCTATCGTTCGAGACTTAGACCGGATTGTTGTCGGCATCGGAGTGATTGTGGCTGGGGCCAACGTGCTCGTCCTAAGGCGCCGAGTCGATTTCCCAGGAGTGCGGAAGATGTTACGACAGCAGGCTGGCAACTTTTGCAATCTCCTTATTGTGGGAGCAGGCGGACTCTCTCCTGGCTAGACCTGCTGCTGGGCCGCTCGCCTGGTGTTGTGCACCAGTGAGCCGCTAGGTGGCCCAGAAGTCCTATCTGGCTCGGATCGTCGCCATGGTCCATGTCGCGCCAGGACAGGTCGGCCAAGGTCCGTTCGTAACGTCTGTGGGTTTGTTCGGACCACTCGCGGCAGAGCGGACACTGCCTCCAATAGGGCTGTGACCGGAGAGAGACAGTGATCGAAGCGGGGGCCAGCTCAATGCTCCAAGCTCAAGCCGGACTGAAGCCGGATCCGGCAACTAGCAAGAGATCAGGTTTACCAAGCCCACGTGGCGGCGGCCCCTTGATGACCAAAACTAGCCAAGATCCAATTCTATCGCGAACCCCTCTCACGGGCTACGGGGCCAAAAGCGCCTACATTGTCCGGCGGACGGCCAAGCCAGAAGGCATCTGACTCTACAGGAGCAGGGTCCGCGCCTTCCCGCTGCTCCTTCAGGGCGAAGGAAATTGGAACGATGGCAACGGCCTTGCCTTACAGATACGCCGCCCCGGCCTCCTGCGCGAAGCGGACCGGGTCGCCCTCCCACACGATCCGCGCGTGCTCCAGCACATACACCCGGTCGGCATGCGGCAGGGCGAAGGTGACGTTCTGCTCGCCCAGTAGCACGGTGATCGGCGTCGTGGTCCGCAGCACCTCCAGCGCGCGGCTGAGCTGCTCCAGGATCACCGGCGCCAGGCCCAGGGTCGGCTCGTCCAGGATCAGCAGGCGGGGCTGCATCATCAGCGCGCGGGCAATGGCGAGCATCTGCTGCTCCCCGCCCGACAGGGTCGCCGCCCGTTGCGCCTGGCGGGATTTCAGGATCGGGAACAGGCCGAACAGCCAGTCCAACAGCTTATCCCGCTCCGGCCGCGGCAGGCGGGAGCCGCCAAGATCCAGGTTCTCCCGCACGCTCATGCTGCCGAACAGCTCGCGGCTTTCCGGGCACTGCACGATGCCGCCGCGGGCGATCTGCGCCGCACTCTGCCCGGCCAGCGGCGCGCCGGCCCAGGCAACCCGCCCAGTGTAGGGCACCAAGCCGGAGATGGCGTTGAACAGGGTGGTCTTCCCCGCGCCGTTCAGCCCGACGACGGAGACGAACTCGCCCTCGCGCACGTGGATGGACACGTCCTGCAGCGCCTGCGCCTTGCCATACAGGACGTTCACGCCGGACGCTTCCAGCAACGGCGGCCCGGACTTGGTCGTGGACGCCTGGCGGGCAGAGGTCTCGATGGCGCCGCCCAGGTAAACCCGGCGCACCTGTGGGTCCTGCATCACCTGCTCGGCCGATCCCTCGGCGATGGGTTCGCCCAGGTACATCGCCAGCACCCGGTCCACCAGCGCCGCGACGCCCTTCACGTTATGGTCCACCAGGAGCACCGCCTTGCCCTCGGCGCGGAAGCTGGCGATCAGGTCGGAGAAGGCGCCGACCTCGCCGCTGGTCAGCCCGGCGAACGGCTCGTCCACCAGGACCACCTTGGGGTCCCGGCCGATGGCCTTGGCCAGCTCCAGCCGGCGCAGGTCGGCGAACGGCAGCGTGGCCGGGCGGCGGTCCAGCACGGCGCCGAGGCCGACGCGTTCGGCGATGGCGCGGGCGCGGCGGTCCACGCCGGGGTCGGCGAACAGGCGGAGCAGCGAGTCCGGCAGCAGGGCGAGCTTGATGTTCTCCAGCACGGTCTGCCGGTGCAGCGGGCGGGAGTGCTGGAACACTAGGCCGACGCCCTGCCGGGCCACGCGGTGGCTGGGCCAGCCGGCGACGTCGGTGCCGTCAATGTGGACGCTGCCGGCGTTCGGGCGCTCGATGCCCATGATGAGCTTCATCACCGTGGACTTGCCGGAGCCGTTGGGACCGATCAGGCCGAGGATTTCGCCGGGCGCCACGCTGAACGACATGCCGCCGACCGCGACCAGGCCGCCGAAGCGCTTCACGAGGCCTTGGACTTCAAGCAGGCCGGTCATGCCCCAGGCCTCATTGCCCCGGACCTCATTGACGGTTCCGCATCAGCACGCCCAGCAGCCCCGACGGCACGAACAGGATGGTCAGCAGCGCCACTGCCGAGACCACGAAGGTGCTGAGCTGGCCCAAGGGCCGCAGCACCTCTCCCGCCAGGATCAGCACGACCGCACCCACCGCGGCCCCCAGGATGGTGCGGCGCCCGCCGAGCACCGCGGCGATGATGACCTGCACGCCGACCGCGATGTCTATGACCGTGCCCGGCGACGCCGTGCCGAAGTAGAAGATCAGCATCGCCCCGGCCAGCCCGCTGAAGAAGGCGCTGACGCAGAACGCCGCCAGCTTGTGCTTGGAAACATTGAAGCCCAGCGCCTGCGCTTCCACCGGGTCCTGCCCGCAGGCTTGCAGGATCAGCCCGGCGGCCGACCGCGACAGCCCGAACAGCACGGTGCCGCTGACCGCCATGACGGCGAGGGCGATGTAGTAGTTGGTGGTCTCGTCTATGGAGAGCACGTCGGGGATGGTCAGCCCGATCTCGCCCCCGGTCTGCTTGGCGAACACCGTCACCATCTGCTGCAGCAGCAGCACCGCGACGAGCGTCGTCAGGCCGAAGTAGGGACCGCTGAGCCGCAGCGCCGGCACCGCCAGCAGCAGCCCGCCGGCGACGGCGAGCGCGGTGCCAAACAGAACGCAGACCGGGATGGGCAGCCCGGTCTCGCTATTCAGGATGCCAGCCCCGTAGGCGCCCAGCCCCACCAGGAAAGTCGGCCCGAAATTGACCTCGCCGGCGAAGCCGAACAGCAGGTCCCACGACATCGCGAACACGCCGAAGTAGTAGCCGACGGTCAGGATGCCCAGGATGTAGCTGGACACCCCCAGCGGCAGCACCGCCGCCACCAGCAGCCCAATCACGCCGACCCAAAGAACCGGCGACCGCAACGCATTCTGCATCAGCGCCGCCCCAACAGGCCCTGCGGCCGCAGATAAACGACGATCACCAGCAGCAGCAGGGCCGGGATGGTGCGGAAGGAGGGGGAGATCAGGTAGGCCGTGAGCGTCTCCAGGTATCCCACGCAGTAGGCGGCCACGAGCGACCCGGCGACGCTGCCCAGGCCCCCCAGCACGACGATGGAGAACGCCGAGGCGGTGAGCGTCCCTGCATTGTCCGACGACACGCCGAGGAAGGCGCCCAGCAATACCCCGGCGATCCCCGCCAGCACGCCGTAGATCGCCCAGACCAGCAGGTAGATGCGCTGCAGCTCGTATCCCAGCAGCGTCAGCCCGCGCGGGTTGATGGACGCCGCCAGCAGCGCCTTGCCCGCCCGGGTACGGTTGACCAGCAGCCACAGCAGGCCGATGGCCGCCCAGCACAGCACGGCGGTGAGAATTTCATTGGTCGGCGTCCGCACCCCGCCGATCACCGTGACCCCCGCGATCAGGGGCCGCACGGTATGCGGGCTGGTGGTGGTGAAGTAGGCGACGGCTTCCTGGATCATGATCCCCCACAGCAGCGTGCCGGTGAGGACGAAGATTTCCTTTTCCTCCGGGGGGATTGCCGGGGAGCGCTGGATCGGCCGCACCACGAAGCCGTAGGTGGCGAAGGCTATGGCGACGCCGGCCAGCAGCCCGGCCAGCGCGCCACCATAGGCGCCGAGGCTGTCCGCCGCCAGCCAGGCCACCACGGCGGCCACCAGCATGATGCCGCCATGCGACAGGTTCAGCACGCCGGACACCCCAAACATCAGGGTGAAGCCGACTGCCCCCAACCCGTACAGCGCGCTGATCGCAAAACCGTCTATGAGGATCTGAAGACCGAGCACCCCTGGTCAGGCCGGCCCTAGTTCGTCACCTTGACGAAGCTGGGGAAACGCAGCCCGCCGGTCGCCACCGAGGACGGCCAGACCGCGACCTGCTTGCCGTCCTGCCATTGCACGACCAGGCCGCTCACGTAGTCCTTGCCATACTTGATGGCGTGGGTGAACTCGTCGCCTTTGCCATAGAATTGCACACGGCCCACGGTGCCGACCCAGTCCGTCGCCTCCAGGGCGGTGACCATCTTGTCCGGGTCGGTGCCGCCGGCCCGGTGGATCGCGTCGGCGATCATGTAAACGTCGTCATAGGCGCCATAGCCGGAATAGGCCGGGGTGATCCCGTACTTCTTGGTGTAGGCGGCGGCGAACGGGATTGTCTTGGCGGTGCTGGCAACGGTGTCCACGGCGACGAGCTGCAGCACCACGCCCTCGGTGGCGCCGTTGGTATCCTTCCAGAACGTGCTGGACGTGGCCTGCGACGAGATGCCGAACATCGGTATCGGCACCTGCTGGTTGGTCCACTGCACCGTCGGCTGCACGCCGACGTGGCTGATGCCGGTGACGATCACGTCGGGGTTCTTCGCCTCGATGCCGTTGAAGATCGGGGTGAAGTCGGTGGTGTCAGGCGACATGCGAATGTGGTCCAGGACCTGCAGCCCGATCTTGGGCAGACAGGCCAGGTAGCCGGCGTCCAGCGGGCCGGTCCAGGCGGCATCCTCGCTCATGACCACGGCGGTCTTCATGTGCAGCTTGCTGTCCACCAGCAGATCCTTGGCGGCGTCGCACACGGCCTGGGCCAGGAAGGCGGAGGCGAGGTAGCCATGGAAGTTGTACTTCAGGTGATCGTAGTCGCCGTGGATGCGCTTGCTGATGTCGTCGCTGGCGGCGCCGGGAGTGATGGTCGGAATGTGCAGGCGCCCGGCCCAGGGTTCCAGGGCCAGGGCGACCTCGCTGGTGTAGGTGGCGATGACCGCGTGGACCTTGTCCTGGTTGGCGGCGCGCTGGAAGGCGCGCACGGCGTCGGCGGCGGAGTTGTGGTCGTCATAGGCCACGATCTCGATCATGCGGCCGTCCACGCCGCCCTTGGCGTTGATCTCGTCGGCGGCGATCATCGCGGCGTTGGGAATGGCGATGCCGCTGATGGCGGAGTTCTCGGCGATCACGCCGATGCGTATGGGATCGGCCGCCTGGGCTGCCGCGGGCAGGACGGCGGCGAGGGCCAGTGCAGACAGCAGGCGGGGGATGGCAGACATAGGACGGGCCTCCATGAAGGGAACCGGCGTTTTCCGCCGTTAGTTCAAGGCTAGGGCCGTCCGGCACGGGAGTAAACCAGGGCCGGCGCGTCAGCCGGGAAAGTTGATGACCCGCCGCACCGCCCGCCCCTCGCGCAGGCGGTTGAAGCCCTCGTTGATCTCGTCCAGCCGCAGCCGGCCGTTCGTCGGCGGGTCCAGGGCGGCGGCGCGTGTTCTCATGGCGGCTTCTCCTCGGCCCCCGCCTCCCCACCCTTCCTGGACGCGGTGCCTACCGCCCGTCCGTGCCCGGCCCGATGATGCCGGGTATCGCCGCCTTCACCTGGAAGTAGCCCTTCGTCGCACGCGGCCATACCGCATCGTCCCAGCCCCGCCGGACCCGCG
>CAXTDP010000241.1:0-7911 GCA_964242295.1 uncultured Acetobacteraceae bacterium
GGATTCGAACCCTCGACCCCAACCTTGGCAAGGTTGTGCTCTACCCCTGAGCTACGCCCGCGCACCAGCGAGGCGCGGTATTAGTGTGGTCCGCCCTGCCGCGCAAGAGGGATTCGACCACCAATCCCAACCCTGGCCCGGCATCTGCCCCGGCTTGCACAAACCGCTCGCCCGTAACATCTATTGACCCAACAACGCGTCACATGAGGCTGCCAATGGACATGCTGATCGGGCAAAAGCCCCGTGCGCCTACTCCACGCCCCGGCGCCGCCGGACCCAGCCCGGCTGCCGCCCCACCGTCCGGTCCCGATGCGATGATCGTGGACGGCACCCAGCAGACGTTCATGCAGGACGTGATCGAGGCATCGCGCAGCGTCCCCGTCCTGGTGGACTTCTGGGCCACCTGGTGCGGTCCCTGCAAGCAGTTGACCCCGGCGTTGGAGAAGGTGACGCGCGCCGCCGGCGGCCGGGTCAAGCTCGTCAAGATAGACATAGACGCCAACCGCGCCCTGGTGCAGCAGCTCACGCAGGTTGGCTTGCCGCTGCAATCGGTGCCTACTGTGGCCGCCTTCTGGCAGGGCCAGATCGCCGACATGTTCCAGGGCGCGCTTCCCGAGAGCGAGATCAAGCGGTTCGTCGAGAACCTGCTCAAGCTGGCCGGTGGCGCCATGCCGGCTGCCGACCTGCTGGCCGAGGCCCGTGCGGCGATGGAGGCTGGGCAGCACGAGGAGGCTGGCAGCCTGTTCAGTGCCCTGTTGCAGGATGACCCAGAATCGCCGGAAGCCTGGGCCGGGCTGATCCGCGTGCTGATAGCAATGGGCCAGGAAGACCAGGCCCAGGACGCCTTGGAGCAAATACCGGCGAAGATCGCCGATCATCCGGAAGTCAGCGGTGCCCGCAGCGCCTTGGCCTTGGCCGCCGAGGGGCGCAAGGCATCGGGCCAGATGGCCGAGCTGGAACGGCGTGCAGCCGCAGACCCAGCCGACTATCAGGCCCGCTACGACCTAGCGACCGCGCTCAACGCAGTGGACCGCCGGGCCGAGGCCGCTGATGCCCTGATCGCGATCGTCAAGGCCGACCGCACTTGGAACGAGGACGGCGCCCGGATGCAGTTGCTGAAGTTCTTCGAAGCTTGGGGACTGTCGGACCCGGCGACGCTCGCCGCCCGGCGGCGCCTGTCCGCCGTGCTGTTCAGCTAAGCGCATGACAGATGCGCCGCGCCTGGAGGATTTGGCGACCGAGTTCGCAATCTTCCCCTTGCCCGGCGCCTTGCTGCTGCCAGGGGGCAAACTACCGCTCAATATCTTTGAGCGGCGCTACCTCGCGATGTTCGAGGACTGCCTGTCCGAAGGCCGGGTGATCGGCATGATCCAGCCGGATGAGTTGCGTCCAGCGACCCCCAGCGGACCCGCGCTATATAAGGTCGGCTGCTTGGGCCGGCTATCATCGTTCAGCGAGACGGACGATGGACGGATGCTGGTCACCCTGACCGGTCTGATCCGTTTCACCGTCAAGGTCGAGCTGGAGATGCGCCGCGGTTACCGCCGGGTGCGCGCGGACCTAGCCCGCTTCCGTGCCGATCTGGACGCGGCGCCGCCACCAGGTGACCTCGACCGCGATGGGCTGATTGAGGCGTTGCGCGCGTACTTTGCCGCCCGTGGCTTCGACGCCAACTGGGAGGCGATTGACGAGATGCCGGACGAGGCGCTGGTGTCCACCCTGTCAATGGTCTGCCCCTTCGACCCGGCGGAAAAGCAGGCGTTGCTGGAAGCGCCGAGTACAGCAGATCGCGCCGCGACTCTGCTGACCCTTTTGCGCATGGGCGCCCACACGGCAGAACCGGGGCGCCGCGGACGGCAGGCAAGCTGATGGCCGGGGACGGCGCCGGCGCACCAGATCTTGACCCGCGCCTCCTGGCTATCCTGGTCTGCCCGCTGACCAAGGGGCCGCTGACCTATAACCGCATTGCCGGGGAGCTGGTCAGCGCCAAGGCTGGCCTGGCTTACCCCGTCCGTGACGGTGTGCCGATCATGCTGCCGGACGAGGCACGGCGCCTGGATGAGTGACACGGCCGGTCACACCGGTCCGCCTGCTCCAGGCGTTGCCGAGTTGCGGGTTCGGCGTGCAACGGCTGAGTTGGAGGTGTCCTTCACCGACGGCGCTACGGCCATCCTGCCTGCTGAGTACCTCCGAGTCGAAAGCCCCAGTGCCGAGGTGCAGGGGCACGGCCCGAACGACCGCAAGCTGGTGTCCGGTAAGCGCGCGGTGGGCATAGCGGCTGTGGAGCCGGTGGGCCGCTATGCCGTCCGCATCCGTTTCACCGACGGCCATGACACCGGCATCTTCAGTTGGGCGCTGCTTCATCAGTTGGCCCAAGAGCAGGCGGAACGCTGGCAGGCTTACCTGGATATGCTGAGCAACGCTAGGCGCACGCGGGACCGCTGATCCGCTTGCCGCAAGGGGCGACGGTCCCTCACATCGTCGCGCTCATAGCGAAGCTGACTATGCGTTGCTAGCTTACCACACAAGATGTTGTGGTGTTGTCCGAATTCCATGCCACAAGTAGCTGCACCATCTAGATTATAGCGAGCAAGGGCTCAGGCCGTGCAACAGAGAGTAGGGCTGTTTCGCATTTCGGCTTTGGGCTGGCTGGCTGGTCGTCGTGGCTGGCTGGCCCTCGTAGTGTAGGATCAGCCCCTACCCGGGCACTCCCGATTCGGACGCGCCAAGGCACACGATAAGAGCAAGAGGCACCTCGATGGACACGATGGCGGAACACCTGCGCCTCCCGGCGCATGAGCGGCTTGCGGCGATCTCGCGCCAGATCTGGTCAGACAAGTACCGCTTCAAGGATGGCGACGGCACCCCGGTGGACCAGACGGTCGAGGACACCTGGCGCCGCATCGCCCACGCCCTCGCCGCCGTCGAAAAGCAGCCGGAGATGTGGGAAGGCCGTTTCTACCAGGCGCTGGAAGACTTCAAGTTCCTGCCCGCCGGCCGCATCGTCGCCGGCGCGGGCACCGGGCGGCGGGTGACGCTGTTCAACTGCTTCGTCATGGGCGACATCGAGGACGACCTCGGCAGCATCTTCGCCCACCTGCGTGAGGCCGCGCTGACGATGCAGCAGGGCGGCGGCATCGGCTACGACTTCTCGACCCTGCGGCCCAAGGGCGCCGTCGTGCGCGGCGTCAGCGCCGACGCGTCCGGCCCGCTGTCGTTCATGGACGTGTGGGACAGCATGTGCCGCACCATCATGTCGGCCGGTTCCCGCCGCGGCGCGATGATGGCGACCATGCGCTGCGACCACCCGGACATCGAGGCGTTCATCGCCGCCAAGCGCGAGCCGGGGCGGCTGCGGAACTTCAACCTGTCGGTGCTGGTGACGGACACCTTCATGGCGGCGGTGGACGCGGGCGCCGACTGGCCGCTGGTGTTCGCCGGCCAAACCTACCGCACCGTCAAGGCGCAGGCGCTGTGGGACAGCATCATGCGCGCCACCTACGACTATGCCGAGCCCGGCGTGCTGTTCATTGACCGCATCAACGCCCGCAACAACCTGCATTATTGCGAGGCCATCCACTCGACCAATCCCTGCGCCGAGCAGCCGCTGCCACCGTACGGCGCGTGCCTGCTGGGATCGGTGAACCTGGCCCGCCTGGTGCGCGACGCCTTCACGCCTGCAGCGCACCTGGACGAGGCCGAACTGGCCGAACTGGTCGGGACAGCCGTCCGCATGATGGACAACACTATTGACGCCTCGGGCTTCCCGCTGGAGGAGCAGCGGCAGGAGGCTTACGCCAAGCGCCGGATCGGCCTGGGCCTGACCGGGCTTGCGGACGCGCTGATGATGGTGGGGCTGCGCTACGGCTCGGACGAGGCGGCGGAGGCGGCCGGGCGCTGGGCCGGGCTGGTCAGCCGGGCGGCCTATCTGACATCCGCGGACCTGGCGGCGGAGAAGGGCGCCTTCCCGCTGTTCGACCGCGACGCCTACCTGGCTGGGGAGAGCGTCCGGGAGCTGGACGCGGACGTGCAGGCCTCGATTGCGCGCCAGGGCATACGCAACGCGCTGCTGACCTCTATCGCGCCGACCGGGACGATCTCGCTGCTGGCGGACAACGTGTCGTCGGGGATCGAGCCGGTGTTCGCCCACTCCTACACCCGCAAGGTCACGGAGCGGGACGGCAGCAAGCGGGAGGAACTGGTCGAGGACTACGCCGTCCGCCTGTATCGCACCCGCTTCGGCGCCGATGCGGCGTTGCCGGACACCTTCGTCACCGCGCAGACGTTGACGCCGGCCGAGCATATCAAGATGCAGGCGGCCCTGCAGCGCCACGTGGACAGCGCGATCAGCAAGACGGTCAACGTGCCGGAGGACATTGACTTCGAGTCCTTCCAGCAGGTTTACAAGGATGCCTACCGCCAGGGCTGCAAGGGCTGCACGACCTACCGGCCGAACGCCATCACTGGCTCCGTGCTGTCCACCACCCCTGCCTCGGCGCCCGCAGCGCCTGCCGCCGCCCCGGCGCAGGCGCCGCACGAGCCGCTGAAGCGCCCGGAGAAGCTGACCGGCAGCACCTATAAGCTGCGCTGGGCGACCAGCGAGCACGCGCTGTATATCACCATCAACGACATCGAGGAGGACGGGGTGCGCCGGCCGTTCGAGGTGTTCATCTCCTCGGCCAACATGGAGCACTTCAGTTGGGTGGTGGCGCTGACCCGGATGATCTCGGCGGTGTTCCGCCGGGGCGGCGAGGTGGCGTTCGTGGCGGAGGAGCTGCAGGGCATCTTCGACCCGCGCGGCGGCCAGTGGAACGAGGGGCGCTACGTCCCGTCGCTGATTGCGGCCATCGGCGGCATCCTGGAGCAGCACATGATCGGCACGGGGTTCCTGCCGGCGCCGACAGGGCGGGTTGCGCCGGAGCCTGCCGCCGTGGGCGCCAGCGTGGCGCCGCTTGGCATGCTGTGCCCCAAGTGCAGCCAGCCCGGCGTGATGAAGGAAGGGGCGTGCCTGACATGCCATCACTGCGGTTGGTCAAGGTGCGGGTAGAAGCGTTCGCAGAGACGGGCGGTTGACCAGCCGGGGCATTGGGCAGGGTTGCATAGCCCTGTTCAGCCCCGGGCGTTGGAGCCGCGCCATTCTTTGGCAGTGATGGCCGCGAAGGTGAAGGCCAGCAGCTACCGGGTCGTCCTGACCATATTGGCAGTTGCATGCGCGTTCACCCCGCTTGACGACCTCTATAAGATGACGACCGCGCCGGAGCCGCTTTACCCCGATTTCTTCGGGCTTTGGACGTTTGGCCGCTACCTGCTAAGCCATGAGCCTGCCAGCATCTATGACGGGCAAGGTTTGCTGGATTTCCAGGTCAGCTTTGGAGTGCAGCCTGGCAGCGATTACCCGTTTCATTACCCGCCATGGATCCTGCTGCTGCTTGCACCATTTGCCGCCCTTTCCTACCCCGTCGCGCTAGGCGCCTGGCTCGTGCTGACGTTTGCGGCCTATGTGGCGGCGCTGGCAGCCTGGCGCTGGCCATGGCCGGTGATGGGCCTGCTCCTGACCGCACCCTCGACGGCGGTGTGCGCCGTCGTCGGGCAGAATGGGTTTGCCACTGGCGCACTGCTGCTCGGCGGCCTGCACCTGCTGCGAGTGCGGCCGCTCTTGGCAGGGGCGCTATTGGGAGCAATGGTGGTCAAGCCGCAGCTTGCGGTAATGGTTCCATTTGTCCTGCTGTTCGGCAGGCATTGGCGGGCAATGGCCGGGGCAGACCTTTCATACACCGTACTGACCCTGATGGCCACGCTAGCGTTCGGACCCGGCATCTGGGGAGCATGGCTGGACTACATGCGCGGCCATGCCGCGGCGTTGTCGGAGGGGCACCAGGTGCTGCTCGAAATGATGCCTACGGTGACGTCGGCCGTGCTGCTGCTGGGAGGCGGCACGACGGCCGCACGGCTTCTGCAGGTGGCGGCGGTGCTGGCCGGCCTGCTTGCCGTCTGGCGGGTCAGGACCGGCGATGGTCCAGAGGCTTCGGCGGCAGTGACCCTGGCTACGGTCCTCGCAACCCCATATGCTTTCCACTATGACTTGCCGGCGGCGATGGGCGCGCTGCTGACCGTGATTGCGGCGCGGATGGCACGCGCCAGCAAGTTCAGGCACCTGGAGTTCCCGGTGCTGCTCGCCTGCGTGCTGCTGCCCATGATCCTTCCGGCGCGACTGGGCGCGCTGGCTGCTATCGTGCCGACGACGTTCGCCGTAGGCCTGTGGTTGCTGTGCCGTCGGGCTGCTTCCCCGACAGCGGATGACGGAACGGCCTTGCTTGCCCCCGACAAGCAAGGCCGTTCCGGAGTGACAGCCCCGGTGCAAGGGACCACGACGCTGACCATCGCGCCGGGCGTCGCATCGTTTGTCCCACCCTGATTCTGTAGTCGCTGCGGGACGACCTCGAACGGTCCAACGGCAGCATGCTCGACGTTTGGAGGCCCCGGGTCACGTCTTGCAACGGACGCGGCACGGCGTGCGGATATCAGATGAACGAGGAAGCTCCGGAAGAACTCGCAGTCGAACTTCTCGCGTTTCTGGCGAGCACCTACGATCCAGGGCCGTCCAGACTTTCATCGGCTGGCATCATGGACCAGGAACCCTCTCAACCGTCATCGGGTCCATCGCACCGCCGAAGTACGCATCCAGCGCCCGCTGGAACACTGCCTCCCCCGGCTGAGCCAGCACGAACAGCGTCATGGACGAGTGGAACTTGAGGTCGTCCGGGCTGCCGAACACTGCGTTCGCCGTGCGGCTCCCCACTGAGTTCACCAGCCCGGCGCACCGCACCAGCCGCGGCCCCAGCACGGGATGCGCCAGGTAGGCCCGCGCCTCGTCGAGCGACTCCAGAGCATAGCGCCGGGCCATCGCGCTGTGCCCCAGCCCGGCGAGCTGCGGAAACATGAACCACATCCAATGCGTGCGCTTGCGCCCGGCCGCAAGCTCGGCCAGCACCTGCGCCATCACCGGCTCCTGCGCCTGCACGAAACGGTCTAGATCATAAGGGTCAGTCATCCCGCCATGCTGCACGCCGCACCAAAGGTAGCAATGGCTTACCGCTTGCCGCGCGGCCTCAGGCAGGCCAGCAGGATCATGGCAACCCCGCCGGGCGCCACCGCCCAATAATTGTCCACCATCGCCAGCCCCGTCGCTCCGGACCAGCAACTGCTGACCACTAGCCCCAGCCAATCCGTCGCGCCCAGGCTCGGGCCGGCTGCGCCGAGGTCGCGCCATCGCACGGGGGCCGACCGCCACAGCCCCATCAGCAGCCCGGACCCGGTCACGCCGGCGATCCCGCCCGCCAGCGCCCGCAGCAGCCCCGGCTGTACGAACGCCACCCCCAGCACAGGCAGCAGTGCGATCGCCGCCGTGCCCAACGCCGCCGCCGTCATCTTGGCGTGCTGCGCGGCCTTCGGTGGGATCGGCGCAGTCCCTGCCAGTTCCGCCGCCTCATCGCCGTGAACCGCAGCCGAGCTCAGCAGGCGCGCGGACTCTCCCGCCAGGAACACCGAAACCGACCCAAGCCCCAGCGCCGCAGTCGGCTGGCCGTCGCGCAGCAGCGTCAGCGCGACCGGCACGGTATAAACAAGCTGGAACGCCGCCCGGCTCAGCAGCGTCGGGGTGCGGCGGAGCAGCCGCATTTCCTTGCGCAGCAGCGCCCGGAAGACGCTGCCGCGGAACCGCCCTGGCATCACGCCCTGCCCGGCTGCGCGCAGGGCTCCGGGCCGGCGCGACGGCCCCCGGCAAACCTTCGGGCACGACCGCCGTGGTTTCGATCTCGATGAGGGCGGCCGGCTCGAGCGCGCCGGCGGGAGTGACGGTCTAGACGCTTCCACTCGGCCCAGCTTCGATACGATGACCTACAGCGGTCTTAA
>CAXTDP010000242.1:0-7907 GCA_964242295.1 uncultured Acetobacteraceae bacterium
CTACCATCACGACCTGGTGGCCTCCGCGTTCCGGGCGGCCGGCATCGCGCCCGAGTTCGTCCAGTACGCCCGCGAGATCCACACCATGCTGGCGCTGGTCGGCGCGGGGGTCGGGGCGGCGTTGGTGCCGAAGATCGCCGGCAACCTCGGTTTCGCGGGCGTCGCCTTGCAGGACATCACGTTCAAACCTGACATCGTCAGCGAACTGACCTTGGTTTGGCGTCAGCGCAGCCCCAACCCGGCGCTGCGCGCCTTCACCGGCGACCTGCTGCACCAGTTCCTGCAAGGGTCCTGACCAGCAGGACCGCTCCGGGCAACGATGCGCAAAGAGCATCGTGCGATACTGCATGCGTGTTGGTCTCGCATGGACGGAACGCATAGGATTGGCGCAAGCCGCATCAAGCGGTCCACAAAATCCATGAGGGAACAATGTCATATCGCCGAGGCTGGGTCGCACTCCTCCTGTTCTCGCTGGCGCTGATCAACTACATCGACCGCGTCACGCTCTCCTTCGCGGCCGACCCGATAGCACGCGAATACGGGCTGTCTCCGGTCACGCTCGGTTATCTGTTCTCCTCGTTCCTGTGGACCTACACGCTCTGCTTGCTGCCGACGGGGATGCTGGTGGACCGGTTCGGCGCCAAGCGCGTGGCGGGCTTCGGCATCGGTATCTGGTCGTTGGCTACAGCGGCCACCGGCTTGGCCTGGAGCTTCGGCTCGCTGATGGCGACACGACTGGTCATGGGCGGGGGTGAGGCGACCAGCAACCCGGCCGGCGCGCGCGTCATCCGGGAGTGGATACCGGCGGGCGAGCGCGGCACGCTCAACGCCATCTTCAACAGCGGCTCCTACGCGGGGCCAGCCTTGTGCGCCCTGGTTGCCGGGCCGATCATTGCAGCATTCGGCTGGCGCGCCCTGTTCTTCGTGGCCGGTGGCATTGGCCTCATGTGGCTGGTATGCTGGCTGGTCTGGTTCGCCCGGCCGGAGGACGCGCGCTGGCTGGGCGACGCCGAGCGGCAGAAGATCGTCGCCGAGCGGGGCGCGCGCAAGTCGGACCTGGATGCGTCGGGTGAGAAGGCCGGCCTAGTGAAGCTGTTGGGCAGCAGCCCGACCCTGTGGGGCCTCGCGCTGACCCAGGGCTGCAACGTCTATTCGCAATACCTGTTCCTGACCTGGCTGCCGAGCTACCTGCAAGCGACCCGCGGCCTGACGATCGCGAAGACCGGCCTGTATGCCGCCATCCCTTATGCGGTCGCCGTGGTCCTTTGCATCACGATCGGACGCTTGAGCGATCGTCTGCTGCGCGGCGATGTGGGCGGCGGCAAGCGGCGGACCATGATCGCATCCACCATGATGCTGGCCGCGGTGATCCTGTTTGCGCCTTTGGTGGACAGCGTGCCCGTGCTGCTGGGCCTGATCGCCCTATCGCTGACCGGCATCGCGGCAACGACCTCGCTGAACTTCGCGCTGCTGAACGACCTGCTGCCGAACCCCCGAGACGTGGGCGTGGCCATGGCCTTCCTGGTAGTGGGCGGCAACGTATTCGGCCTGCTGGCTCCGATCGTGACCGGTTACGTGATTGCCGTGACCGGCAGCTACGACATGGCTTTCTTTATCGCGGGCGCGCTGCTCGTCGTAGGCGCGGGGTCGGCGCTACTGCTTACACGCCGGCCGATCGGCCAGTCCATTGCCATGCCGGTGCGCGCGTGATGGCGCGCCCGGCCCAACTCATTCCAGGAGACATTCATGCGCCGGTTCAGCACGCAACCGCCGCCCGATATCGGGCGGCGGGCGATCCTGGGCGGAATGACCCTTCTGGCACAGGGCGTCGCCCTGGCATGGCGTGCCACGGCCGAGGAGCGTAGCGCAATGTTCGCCTATGTCGGATGCCGCACCACGCGGGAGCGCAACGCTCGCGGTGAAGGTCTGCGGGTGTTCAGGATCGACCCGGCCACCGCCGCCTGGACGCCGATCCAGCTCGTGACGGGTCTCGAAAATCCGTCATTCCTGGCCTTCGACCGGCAGCAACGGTTTCTCTATGCCATTCATGGAGACCTCAGCGACGTCAGCGCCTTCCGCATTGCCCCGGACACGGGAGCGCTGACCTTGTTGAACCGGCAGTCGACCGGTGGCCGCAACCCGGTCCACCTCGTCCCCGACCCCGACAACCGCGCCATGATCATCGCCAACTACGCGACCGGCACGATCGCTCTGCTTCCGCGTGCGCAGGACGGCTCGCTCGGTCCGGTTCAGCAAGTCGAGGCGCTGCCCGGGACTCCCGGCCCGAACAAGGTGGACCAGACCGCCTCGCACCCCCACGAGATCGCCTATGACCGGCAGCGGCGGTTCATGCTGGTGCCCGACAAGGGGCTGGACCGAATCTTCACCGTCCGGTTCGACCCAGCGCAGAACCGGCTCTCCATCGTCGGCTCCCTCGCCGTGCGGCCCGGCGCTGGGCCGCGCCATGCGGTGTTCCACCCATCCGCCCCGTTCGTGTTCGTCGCGCACGAGCTGGATGCCTCCGTCGGCGCCTACCGCTACGATGCCGAAACCGGCGGCTTGGCCGCGCTGCAGGTCATCCCCTCGGTTCCCGACACGTTCATCGGGGCGAATACGGCGGCCGAGATCGATATCTCAGCGGATGGGCGCTTCGTGTTCGTGTCCAACCGCGGCCATGACAGCATCGGCATCTTTGCTGTCGATCCCGCGAACGGACGCCTGACCCCGGTCGGCTGGGCGTCCAGCGAAGGCCAGGGGCCGAGATTTGTGGCGCTCGATCCCTCGGGTGCCGTCCTGTACGCGGCGAACGAGAACAGCCACACGATCGTCCCGTTCCGGGTCGATCTCTCCACCGGCAGGCTGAGCCGCGGGAGCGACATGATCCAAACTGGGAGCCCGGTGTGCATCGTGTTCCGTGCAGGAGAAGCAGGATGAAGCTCGGTTTCGTGGGCCTGGGCCAGATGGGCCGGCCAATCGCCGCCAACCTGCTCAGGGGCGGCGCCAGCATGGTCGTGAGCGACCGCAGCGACCGATGGTTTGCCGAGTTCCGCGGCAAGGGCGCTACCGGCACGACGGAGCTGGCCGACATCGCGGCTGCCGACGTGATCTTCCTCTGCTTGCCGAGCTCGGCCGCGGTGCAGGGCGTGCTGCTGGGTGAAGGTGGTCTGCTCAACGACCTTGGCCAGGGCCAGACCGTGATCGATCTCAGCACGATCACCTACGCCACCACGCTTGAGATCGGGCGGGCAGCGGAGACGAAAGGGGTCGCGTTCCTCGATGCCCCTATCTCCGGCATGGAAGCGCGTGCCGTCGATGCGACCCTGACCATCATGTGCGGGGGCGCGCCCGAAACATTTAACCGGGTCAAGCCGTTGCTCGACCTGATCGGCAATAAGATCTTGCACATGGGGCCGACGGGAAGCGGGCAGCTTACTAAGCTGATCAACCAGCTCCTGTTCGATATCAACGCGGCGGCGCTGGCCGAGATATTGCCCATGGCGGTGAAGATGGGCCTCGACCCCGACCTGGTCGGCGAGGTGGTGAACAGTGGCACCGGGCGCAGCTATGCGTCCGAGTTCTTCATCCCCCGGATGCTGCGCGGCCACTTCGCCGACGGCTACCCAATGGGCCACGCCTACAAGGACCTGGTCAGCGGCGCCGAGCTGTCCGCCAACGCGTGCGTGCCCTTGCCGGTGCTGGCGGCAGCGACCGCGACCTACCAGGCCGCCTTGCTGCAAGGTCTCGGGGAGCAGGACAAGGGCGCCATGGTTCAGGTGTTCGAGCGCCTGCTCGGCGTCGAATATCGCAGCCGGGAGAAACAAGCATGACCGACGAATCGAACGGCTCCGCCCCCCATGGCTTGGATCGGGGGCTGACCAACTACGGCGACCGCGACTTCGCTCGGTTCCTGCGCCGCTCCTTCGCGCGCTCGATGGGCTTGTCGACCGCCATGCTGAACAAACCCATTGTCGGTATTGCCTCCACGCCGTCCGGCTTCAACAACTGCCATCGCGGCATGGACGAACTGGTGGAGGCTGTCAGCCGCGGCGTGCTGGCGGCTGGCGCGCTGCCACGGCCGTTTCCGACGGTGTCGCTGGGCGAGGTGTTCCTGAGCCCGACCAGCATGATGTACCGCAACCTGATGGCGATGGACACGGAGGAGATGATCGGCGCGCAGCCCATGGACGCCGTGGTGCTGGTCGGTGGCTGCGACAAGACGGTGCCGGCGCAGCTGATGGGTGCCGCCTCGGCCAACCTGCCCGCAATCCAACTGGTGACCGGGCCGATGAGCACAGGGCGCCATCGCGGGCAGCGGCTGGGCGCCTGCACGGATTGCCGCAGCTTCTGGGGCAAGTACCGTGCGAACAGCATCGACTCCGACGAGATCGAAACCGTCGAGGGCCGCCTGTCCGTCACACAGGGCACCTGCGCGGTCATGGGCACGGCGTCGACCATGGCCTGCATCGCCGAGGCGCTCGGCATGTCCCTGCCTGGCACCGCCGCCATCCCTGCGGTGAACGCGGCCCGCTTGGTCGCAGCCGAAGAGTCGGGCAAGGCGGCTGTGCGCCTGCTGACGAGCCGGATCACGCCCCGCCAGGTCATCACCGCAAAGTCCGTCGAGAACGCGTTCCGGGTGCTGATGGCGCTCGGCGGCTCGACCAACGCCATTGTCCATTTGACTGCCATCGCAGGTCGTCTCGGCATCCGTGTTGGGATGGACCGGCTGAACGCGATCTCGGATGAGACGCCGGTGCTTGTGGACCTAAAGCCGGTCGGCGAAGGCTACATGGAAGATTTCCACGCGGCTGGTGGCGTAGGCGCCGTCCTGCGCGAGCTCCGGCCGCTGCTGCATTTGGACACGATTGACGTCGAGGGCCGCACCCTGGCCGAGCGCCTGGACGAACCGTTCGATTGGGTAGACCGCGCGGTGATCCGCCCCTTCGCCGACCCGGTCTCGCCCGTGGGCGGGCTGATCGCGCTGCACGGCAGCCTGGCACCGGACGGAGCGATCTTCAAGCGCGCTGCCGCAACCCCGGCCCTGTTTGAGCACGAGGGCCGGGTCGTAGTGTTCACCGGGCTTGAGGACCTTGCCGCCCGGATCGACGACCCGGCGCTGGATGTGACCCCGGACGACGTGCTGGTGCTGCAGAATGCCGGGCCGCACGCGGCGGGGATGCCGGAGGCCGGTTACCTGCCGATCCCGAAGAAGCTGGCACAGGCCGGGGTGAAGGACATGGTACGCATCTCGGACGCCCGCATGTCCGGCACCGCGTTCGGCACTATCGTGCTGCATGTAGCGCCCGAGGCAGCTATCGGCGGCCCGCTCGGCGCGGTGCGGAATGGCGATCGGATCAGGCTCTCGGTGCGCGAGAAGCGGATCGACCTTCTAGTGGACGCGGCGGAGATCGCACGCCGGCTGGAGGCGTTCACGCCTCCGCCGGCTCCCGCGCGCGGCTACAAAGCGCTGTATCGGCGCACCGTGACCCAGGCGCCCGAGGGGTGCGACTTCGATTTCCTGACCGCGGAAGGCCACCCATGAGCGGCTTATTTGATCCGGCGCCGGCCGCTGCCATGCTGGCCGAAGCCTGGCGCAGCGGCGCACTGCTGTCTGAGCTTCCCGCTACCCTCCGACCGCAGACGCTGGCGCAGGGCTATGACATCCAGGACCGCTTGGTGGCCGTGCTTGACCGACCCGTGGTGGGCTGGAAGCTCGGCGTCGGCAGCGCAGTGCAAAAACGTCAGTCCGGCGTGGGACGGTCTATCGCCGGCCGCGTCCTGGGCTCGCACCTCTACCACGGCGTCGACACCGTGCCATTACCCAATGCCGCGCCGGTGACGGTGGAATTCGAGATCGCCTTCGTCCTGGGCCGCGACATCAGGCCCGACGAATCGGAGTCCCGGGCCATGGATGCCGTCGCCGAGGTGCGCGTGGCGTTCGAACTGGTGCTTTCGCGCTTCACAGACCGTCGCGCCGTGGGCTGGCCCAGCTTCGCCGCCGACAATGCGGGCTTTCAGGCACTTATCCTTGGCGATCGGATCGACGCCGACCAGGTGCCGGACCTGGTCCGCTCGCTCGCGGTCTCGGTCGACGGGCGGGAAGCCGCCCGCAGCCTGTCCGGGGAGGACGCGACTGACCCGGAAGCGGCCCTGGCCGACCTAGTGTTGACTGCCCGCGAACGGGGCATGGTGCTGCCGCGGGGCAGCATCGTCTCGACCGGGACGGTGTCCAAGCCGTTCAATGTTACCGCAGACTCTGCCGAGATCAGCGCCCGGTTCTTGGGCACCGAACTTGGCTTCCGCATGGAGGTTGGCTGACATGGACGCACCGATCACTCCGGACCGCCTTCTGGATTTCGCGACGGCCGCCTACGTCCATGCCGGCATGGCGGAGCCGGATGCCCACCTAGCGGCGGACACCCTGGTGCAGGCCGACCTGTGGGGCCACCAGTCGCACGGCGTGCTGCGCCTGCCCTGGTATGTCGCCCGCCTGCGGGCCGGCGTATGCGACCCCGTGGCCCAACCGGAACTGGTGGTGGACGCCGGCGCTATCGCGGTCATGGACGGCCATGACGCGATGGGCCAGGTGCTGACCGCCCGGGCCATGGAGGACGCGATCCTCCGCGCCAAGGCGCACGGGATCGGCGCCGTGGCCCTGCGCCGGTCCAACCACTTCGGCACCGCGATGTACTTCACCCTGATGGCCGCCCGCGCCGGGTGCGTCGGCTTCCTGTCCACCAACGCCAGCCCTGCCATGGCCCCCTGGGGCGGTCGCCGCAAGACGGTGGGCACCAACCCGTGGTCTTGGGCGGCGCCTGCCGGCGCACTCGCGCCCATGGTGCTCGACATCGCCAATACCGGCGTTGCCCGCGGCAAAATCTACCTGGCCCGGCAAAAGGGCCAGCCCATTCCGGAAGGCTGGGCCATTACCGCGGAGGGCGCGCCCACGACCGACCCGGCTGAGGCCATCGACGGCATTATCCTGCCGATGGCCGGGCACAAGGGCTACGCCATTGCCGTCATGATGGACATGCTGTCCGGGGTACTGACCGGCAGCGCGTTCGGCACCGGCGTGCACGGCCCCTACCAGACGGAGCAGCGCAGCGGCGCCGGGCAGTTCATGATCGCGCTCGACATCGCCGCCATCCAGCCGCTGGCCGAGTTCGGCGCCCGCATGGAGCGTTACATTGGCGAACTGAAATCCGTTCCGCTCGCCCAGGGATTTGAAGAGGTCGTCTATCCCGGCGAGCTCGAAGCCCGCAACGACGCCCGCCACCGGGCCGAGGGCTTGGTGCTGCCGCCTGACACGCTGGCGGACCTGCGTAAGCTGGCGGACGAGTTAGGGCTGACCCAGCAGCTTCCATTCGCGTCCACCTGATGAACCCGCCCGGTGATGCAGCAGCGTCATTGCCCGACGGAGCGCCCGTGATCCGGACCATCGCCATGCCTGCAGACACTAACCCGGCCGGCGACATCTTCGGCGGCTGGCTCATGGCGCAGATGGACCTTGCTGCCGGCAACGTCGCGGCCCGTCGCGCCCGCGGTCGATGCGCGACCGTGGCCGTCGCTTCGATGACGTTTCATGCCCCTGTCTTCGTCGGAGACGAGGTCAGCCTGTTCGCGACCATCACTGGCACTGGCCGGAGTTCGATCCGCATCACGGTCGAGGCATGGCGGCGAGACCGGACCGGAGACGAGGTCAGCAAGGTCACTGAGGCTACTTTCACCTTCGTCGCCATTGACGAGAACCGACGATCGCGACCGCTTCCTGGCCTGCAAGCACCTTGATCGTGAGTTTCGCTAGGAGCCATGAAAGCGTGCCGCGTGCTCTCATGCACGCGGCACGCGGCGGCTCTTCCGAGTGTGTTGAGTGGCTGGTGACGAACGGAGCCGACCATCGTCGCCGCAAC
>CAXTDP010000243.1:0-1320 GCA_964242295.1 uncultured Acetobacteraceae bacterium
CCCAGACCGCCGCCAGCTTGCGGACGCTGACCTCCAGCCCGCTTTCCTCGCGCATTTCCCTCACGACGTTTTCGGCCGCGGTGAGGTTCACGTCCGCCCAGCCGCCGGGCAGCGTCCAGCGCCCGGCGTCCGCGACCTCGCGCACCATCAGCATGCGGCCCGCCTCGTCGAAGGCCGCCCCGCGCACGTCCACCTTCGGGGTGGCGTATCCGGTCTCGCCCGCGAACAGCTCCTCGATGCGCCGGGCCGGCGACGCCGTGTGCGCCGCCATGATCCGGGACGCCAGGGTGCGCAGCATCTCGTAGCGCTCGCGGTCGTAGGGATCGCGGACAAAGGCGAGGCCGGTTTGCGCGATGGCTTGCAGCTCGCGCGTCCAGGTCAGCCAGTCCGGTTCAGCCATCCGCTCCGCGCCCTCTGCTTCGACATGCCGCACCATGCGCGGGCGGGCGCCGCCGTTGCAATGAAGGGCCTGGCTGGGCTGCGCCGCCAACGGACCAGGTTGGGCGCGGCGGAACCGCGGCGGCGGCACCGGCGTAACAGCCGGGACCACCGTAACCCGACCGTCGGACCGGCGAGTGCGCTGCACGCCGCAGCACCCCCCCGGACCCCGGGCCGGAACAGGAGCCAGGGCGAATGCAGACTGCAACGGGGGCGTCGCTCAAGGAGATGCGGTCCGACCGCCGGCTCGCGTCCATGCTGGGCCTGGGGTTCAGCTCGGGCATCCCCTTCCTGCTCGTTTACATAACCCAATCGGCCTGGCTGTCCGAGGCCAAGGTGCCGATCGAGTTGCTCGGCCTGATGAGCGAGATGACGCTCGCCTACAAGCTCAAGTTCGTCTGGGCGCCGTTCCTCGACCGCTATGACGCACCGGTGCTGGGCCGACTGCTGGGGCGGCGGCGCGGCTGGATCGTCACGTCGCAGATCGCGGTCGCGCTGACCCTGGCCGGGGTGGCGTTCGGCGACCCGGCGCATTGGCTCGCCTGGACCATCGTGTTCTCCCTGACCCTGGGCTTCGCCGGCGCTACCCAGGACGTGGTGATAGACGGATGGCGCATCACCGTGGCTCCCCCGGAGCGCCAGGCGCTGATGTCGTCCTGGGCTGAGATCGGCTGGCGGCTGGGCAACCTCGCGGCGGGCGCCGGAGCGCTTTATCTTGCAGATGCGTTCGGCTGGCGGGCCGCCTACCTTTGCATGGGCGCGTTGATGGCGCCCGGCATGATCGCCGCCCTGCTGGCGCCGGAACCCCCGCTGGACCGCACCGCTCCGCCCGAGCAATCCGGCATCGCCGCTACCATCGCCGCACCGATCCGCGAGTTGATC
>CAXTDP010000243.1:1330-7876 GCA_964242295.1 uncultured Acetobacteraceae bacterium
CTAGGCCCCCTCGCGATCCCGGTCCTGCTGATGGTCGCAGGCTTCCGCATGCCCGGCTACGTGTCGAGCGCGATGGCGGTGCCGCTGTTCAAGGCGCTGCACTACTCCAACACCGACATCGCCACCGTGACCAAGCTGTTCGGCTTCGGCGTCGGCATCGCCGGCACCTTCGTCGCGAGCTACGTCGTGCCGCGCATCGGCTTGATGGCGAGCCTGCTGGTCGGGACCGTGTTCGGCTCCGCCTCGCACCTGACGCTCGCCTACCTGGCGGTCCACGGCGATCACGGCGGCGGAGAGTTCTGGCTGTTCGCCACAACGGTCAGCATTGACAGCTTCGCCTACGCCTTCGCCTCGATCGTGCTGATCACCTACATGTCGTCGCTGACCTCCACCAAGCACGCGGCGAGCCAGTATGCGTTGCTGACCTCGCTCTGCGCCCTGCCCGGCAGCCTGCTTGCGGGCGGCTCGGGCTTCATCATCGGACGCCTGGGCTTCGAGTGGTTCTTTGTCGCGACTTCGCTGATCGGCGTTCCCGTTGCCTTGCTGTGCTGGGATGTCATACGCCGGCAAAGGCAGGTGGCATTGCAGCCGGCGGCTTAAGCGGCGGTGCGGCCGGCCAGGGCTAGTCAGGCATCCGGGCTGGTCAGGCATCCAGGCAGGCCGGGCAACGCGCCCCGGCGCCGCTTGCCGCCCGCATCCAGCCATCGTCAGGAATTGACTTGATGAGAGCGCCCGTCCCCGCCGCCATTGGACGCCGCCCAGCCGTCCATGCTACGCCCCGCGCCCATCCGATGCGCCGCCCCATCCCGGCACCCGTGGCGACGCCAGGCACCGAGGAACCCACGTTGAGCCGCATCAAATTCGACCCCGAGGCGATCCGGGCGCTGGCAACCATCCTGAGCGACACCGGCCTGACCGAGATCGAGATCGTCGAGGCCGATAGCCGCATCCGCGTTGCCCGCGCCGCCGCACCGGTTGTCGCCCCCGTCACCTATGCCGCCCCGTCGCCCGCGGTTCCTGCGCCGTCTGCCGTTCCGGCTCCCGCTGCCCCGGCGCCGGGTGCCGCCGGCACCGTCGCCAGCCCGATGGTCGGCATCGCCTACCTGTCGGCGGAGCCCGGTGCGCCCGCCTATGTCACGGTCGGGCAGAGCGTGACCGCCGGGCAGACGGTCCTGCTGATCGAGGCGATGAAGACGTTCAACCAGATCAAGGCCCCGCGCGCCGGCACCGTCACCAGCATCCTTGTCACCAGCGGCCAGCCGGTGGAGTACGACCAGCCCTTGATGGTCATCGAGTAGCGCCAGGGCACCAACAATGTTCCACAAGATCCTGATTGCCAACCGGGGCGAGATCGCCTTGCGCATCCAGCGCGCCTGCCGCGAACTGGGCATCCCCACGGTCGCGGTCCACTCGACCGCCGATTCTGATGCCATGCACGTCCGCCTGGCAGACGAGAGCGTATGCATCGGCCCGCCTCCGGCCCGGGACAGCTACCTGAACACCGCCGCCGTTCTGTCGGCCGCAGCCGTCACCGGCGCCGACGCCATCCACCCCGGCTACGGCTTCCTATCGGAGAACGCGCGTTTCGCCGAGATGGTGGAGGCGCATGGCCTGACCTTCATCGGCCCTTCATCCGACCATATCCGCATGATGGGCGACAAGATCAGCGCCAAGTCGGCGATGGCGTCGCTCGGCGTGCCGCTGGTCCCAGGCTCGGATGGCGAGGTCGGCGACCTGGACGAGGCCCGGGCGGTGGGCGAGCGCATCGGCTATCCCATCCTGGTCAAGGCCGCGGCTGGCGGCGGCGGACGTGGCATGAAGGTCGCGCATTCGGCGAACGAGCTGGAAGAAGCCTGGACCGTCGCCCGCACCGAGGCCCGCACCGCCTTCGGCAACGACGCCGTCTATATCGAGAAGTATCTCGACTGTCCCCGCCACATCGAGCTGCAGGTCCTGGCCGATGCCCACGGCAACGTCGTGCACTTCGGTGAGCGCGATTGCAGTCTGCAGCGCCGTCATCAAAAGCTGCTGGAGGAGGCAGGCTCTCCCGCGCTGACCGCGGCGCAGCGGGACGATCTGGGTGCGGTGGTGACGGCTGGGCTGCAGAAGCTCGGCTACCGCAACGCCGGCACCCTGGAGTTCCTGTATCAGGACGGGCAGTTCGCCTTCATCGAGATGAACACCCGCCTACAGGTGGAGCACCCCGTATCCGAGATGGTATGCAGCGTGGACCTGGTGCGCGAGCAGATCAGGGTCGCCGCCGGGCAGGAGCTTGGCTACACCCAGGCGGACATACCGTTCCGCGGCCATGCCATCGAGTGCCGGGTGATCGCCGAGGACCCCGAGACCTTCATGCCGGCGCCGGGCCGGGTGGACGTGTTCCACGCGCCGGGCGGCCTGGGGGTGCGCGTGGACAGCGCCTTGTATGCCGGCTACGTCGTGCCGCCCTATTATGACAGCATGATCGCCAAGCTGATCGTCCATGCCCCGACCCGTCCCGAGGCCATCGCCAGGATGCGGCGTGCGTTGGACGAGTTCGTGATCCAGGGCATCAAGACCAGCCTGCCGCTGCACCGCCGCATCATGGAGGCTCCGGAGTTCGTGTCCGGGGACTACACGATCCACTGGCTGGAACGGTTCGTCGCGGCATCACTTTCATAACCAGCGGCTCTGACGGCTTGGCAACGGCTGGTCGCCGGGCCACCTTCCCCGCATGTCGCGTCGCACGATAGACGTCACGCCCGACCTGCTGCTGCGGGCCTACCGCGCTGGGCTGTTCCCAATGGCGGAAACCCGGCATGGGTCGCGGCTGTACTGGCTCGACCCGGAGTTGCGGGGCGTATTGCCGCTGGACGGGTTCCACTTGCCCAAGCGCCTGCTGCGGACGGTGCTGTCGGACCAGTATGAAGTGTCGTCCGACCAGGCCTTCCCGGCCGTCGTCGCCGGATGCGCGGCGGCGGCACCAGGACGGCAGGACACTTGGATCAACGCGGACATCGAACGGCTGTTCGGCGTCCTGCACCGGATGGGCCACGCCCACTCCGTCGAGTGCCGGCGGGATGGCGTGCTGGTCGGCGGGCTGTACGGCGTATCGGTGGGCGGCGTGTTCTTTGGCGAGAGCATGTTCAGCACGGCGCGCGATGCGTCCAAGGTGGCGCTGGTCCACCTGGTGGCGCGGATGCGGATGGGCGGCTACACCCTGCTGGATACCCAGTTCGTGACCAACCACCTGGCGCAGTTCGGGGCAGACGAGATACCGCGGGACCGTTACAAGGCCCAGCTTGCCGTCGCCGTCGCGACGCCGGCGCGATGGCTGCCAGCCCCTGATCCGGCGGCCCTAGAGGAGGCGATCAGGATGCTCTACACCCAATCCGCCGCGCGTGGGTCTGTTTCTGGTGCGGCGTCGTCGGCCGCTGCCCCGGCCGGGGACGTCCCGGCATGAGGACGCTGGCCATCTTGACCGCAGCCGCGGCGCTGGCTGTTGGACCCTGGACCACCGCCGCAGCGCCTGCCCAACCTGCTCCCGCCCAGCCCGGTTCTACCCAGCCCGGCTTCGCGCAACCCGGTGTTGGCGATCCTGCGCCGGCCCAGCCGGCTGCGCCCGCTGCGCGCACGGCGGCACCCACCCAGCCGCCGCTGTTGCCGACCCGTGAGGCGTCCGTGCTTTATCGCATTTCCGCCCGTGGCAGCCAGCCCATCGAGGTGCGGATCACCACCCTTCCCGACGCTGTCGCCATGCGGATAGACATGCCCGACCGCACCTATATGCTGGTCAACCAGGCCGAGCATCGGATGGCGATGGTGGTGCCGGAAGAACTGATGGTCATGGACCTGCCGTATCAGGCCGGCGTGCAGGACCAATTCCTGCTGAACAGCCGCATGAAGTTCACTCGGCGCGGCGTTGAAACCGTCGCCACCGTGCGCTGCACCTCCTGGGATGTGCTGCTGGACGGCAGTCACGCCGTCGTTTGCGTGACCGACGATGGCGTGCTGCTCCGTTCCGTCAGCATGGACGCCGAGGGGAAGCGCAGTACCATCGAGGCCATCAGCGTATCCTACACCCCGGCGCCCGCCTCCGACTTCCTGCCACCCCAGGGATTCGACCATATGGCCGGGCCAGGCGGGGCCGGGGACGGCGGAACGGTGCCATGATGCCATCGGCCATCTGCCTGTCTGTCCTGGCGCTGCTTGCTGCCGCAGGCACGGCGGTGGCGCAGGACCGGCCGTTGCTGCAGCCGAGCCGCGACGTGACGATCACCTACCGGGTTGAGGGTGCGGCGGCGTCCGCCATCCCCGGCGGCATTGACGGCCCGTTGCGCTTGTCCTGGGACTCCGCCCACCAGCGCCTGCGGGCCGAGGCCGAAGGGCATCCGCAGGCCGTGCTTGTGGACCTACCAAACCACACTGCCACCATGCTCGACGACGCGAGGCGCGCCGCCGTCGCCCTGCCGGTGCGGGAGCGGGACCTGCAGCCGTTGACCCTGGCCGGCGCGCGGCTGACCCGGCGCGGCGCCAGCAACATCGCCGGCATGGCCTGCACGAACTGGGACGTGGAGTCGCATCGCGGCGCCGGCACGGTCTGCTTGACGGCGGACGGCGTGGCGTTGCGGGCCGATGGGGCGGTGGACGGGCACAAGGGCAGCTTCACTGCCACCAGCGTAAAATATGGCGAGGTCGCGCCGAGGCTGTTCACTGTGCCGCCAGGTTACTTCGCCCTGGACATCGCGGGCCTCGGCCGGCGGTGAGAAGCTGGGCCGGCCTCCTGCTGGTCATGTTGGCATCATCTGCTCCGGCATGGGCGCAGGACCGGCCGCCGCCCACGCCGACGCGCGACGTGGATGTGACCTACCGGGCGGGGCAGGGGGATAGGATGGTGCAGCAGCGGTCCAGGTTCCGTGCCTCCGACCAGCGCCTGCGGGTGGATACGCCGACGCCCGGCGTTTACGCCATCGTTGATTACCGCGCCCATACGCTTGCGATGGTCAGCGACGCCGAGCACGCGGTGCTGGACATGCCTGCCCCTGCAGGTGCGGCGGCGGGCGGCGTTCCGGCGGGTCAGGGTGGCGCCCGCTTCGTCCGCCGCGGGACGGACCAGGTGGCTGGGCTGACCTGCACCGAATGGGAAACGACCGATACCGCTGGGCAGCCCACGTTGGCCTGCTTCACCGATGACGGCGTCATGCTGCGTGCCCGGCGCGGCGCCCAACTGCTCGTGGTGGCCGACAGCGTCGCTTATGGAACGCAGGACCCGGCAGTCTTCACGGTGCCGCCGGGCTACGCCCACACCAACTCCCGGGTGCCCCGGTGAGCGGCCTCGTGCGCTCCACGCCGGCCCGTACTCCCTATGAGCGGTTCCTGGCGGAGCGTGCGCCCTGGACGGACCGGCGCGGACGTTTCGACGCCTTGCGGGCCACTGTGTTCGCGGTACTGCTGCTGCCGGCGGCCTGGCTGGCCTATCGCTGGTATGCCGGGCTGTTGGGTGCGCGCCCGTTGAATGCGGCGATCCACTCGACCGGCTACTGGGCGGTCTGGATACTGATGGCGGCGCTGACGGTGACTCCGGCCAAGGCGGTGCTCGGCCTACCCAACCTGGTCGTCGTGCGACGGCAGATCGGCATCGCCGCGGGCACATATGCCGGGCTGCACCTGCTGCTGTATGCCGCCGACCAGGATTGGCGGCTGCTGACGGTGGTGACCGAGATCGCGGTGCGGTTCTATCTCACCATCGGCTTCGTCGCCTTCTTGGGCCTGGCCGTGCTGACCTGGACATCGTCGGATCACTGGGTCAAGCGGCTCGGCGCCAACTGGAAGCGGCTGCAGAAGTGGGCCTACGCCATCGGCGTGCTGGCGGCGGCGCACTTCTTCCTGCAATCCAAGGCGGACGTCTCGGCGGCGACGGTGGCCGCGGGGGTGTTCACCTGGCTGATGATCTGGCGCCAGTTGCCGGTGGGCCGGGACCGCGGCTGGCTGCCGTTGCTCGGCCTCGCCGTTGCAGCGGCGGCCGTGACGCTGGGGGTCGAGTTCGCCTGGTATCGCTTCGCCACCAATATAGACCCGATGCGGGTGCTGCGCGGCGAGTTCGACCTGACCTACGGCGTCCATGCGGCCGGGCTGGTGCTGGTGCTGGGCATCGCGGTGGCCCTGATGACAGAGGTGCGGGCCATCGGCCAAGGCGCCTTCGGGGAGCGGTCGGCCTATGCCGTGCTGGTCTATGCCGCCGGGGCGCTGGTGGCGCCAGCCGTGTGCCTCACGCTGGGGTGGATGACCGACGACGTGCTGCCGGAGGGCCTGTCCCCATTATGGCCAGTCCTGGCGGGCATCGCGCTATTCGCGTTGCTGGGACTGGCGCGGCATTGGCTGCGCGGCAGCGGCCGAGGCGGGGCGCTCGACCTGTTCTGGGCGGCGGCGGCGCTGTATCCGCTGGCTCTGGTGGATGACCTCGGAACGGCGGCGACGGTGTGCGGCGTCCTGGCCGTGCTGGCGGGCGGCGTGGTGGCGTGGCGGGCTTGGCCGGTGTCGCGCGGGGCGGCGCTGCTGGTGCTGCCC
>CAXTDP010000244.1:0-7858 GCA_964242295.1 uncultured Acetobacteraceae bacterium
GGGTCGGCGCCGACCGGTAGGAGTCAAGGCCGCGCCCGGTGGCCAGGGTGGCTGCGCCCGGCATCGGGATGATCCGTGCCGCCGCAGCGCTTTGCGCCGCGAAGCTCGCGACGATCGGCGATGCCGGTTGCGGTTGCGCTTGCGGTTGCAGCGGCGGCGCAGGCGTGCCGGCAGGGGCTGGCCGCGCCCAGATGGCCAGCACCTTGCGAGCATAGTCGCCACCGATTTCGGGCGTCAGTGAATGGTAGCCGGCCGTAGCCGCCGGCCAGGACCCAGTCTGCGCCAGGAGCCGGAGCAGGAACTTTGCGGCGTAGGCTGCATTCGCCGCGGGGTCGAACGCCTCCTCCAGGGAAGCGAAGGCGCTTGCGTGATACATGAGGTTGACCTGCATGCAGCCGACATCAATGGACCGCACCCCGCGGGCACGGAGCGCGTTGACGGCGGCGATCGCCTCGGCCTTGGTGGCGTAGTAGGAGCCGACGCCCTCCGCATTGATGGTCCAGGGATAGGCCGACAGGAGCCCGGCCCCGTCCCGCCGCCCGCTTTCCATGATGCCGATGGATTGCATCAGCCGGTCCGGGACACCCGACATATGTTCCGCCATGCCGATCGCCGCCCGGCACTGCGCGGCGGGCGACGGCACCGGCGGCTGCCACGCGACGGGCTGAGCGGCCGCGGGTGCTGACTGCGACACGGCGAGGAGGGCTGCTAGGACCGACAGGCGCATGTGCGCCTGCTTGCCAGCTTCAGGTGAATAGGGGGTGAATCACGGGCGCAGCAGGGCCGGCGCGGCGGCCGCCAGGGCGGCGACGACGGACGACAGGCGGGCGTGCAGCAGGGCGAACGCCGGGCTGCGCTCGAAGCGGGCTTCATCCATGTAGAGGCCCCTTGCCACCTCGATCTGGATGGCATGGCTGCCGTCGCGGGGGCGCCCATAATGGCGCGTGACATAGCCGCCGGCGTAGGGGTCGTTGCGCCGGACATCGTAGCCGAAGCCGGACAGCGCCTGCTCGATCCACCTGGTGATGCCGGGCGCGCAGGCGGTGCCGTGCGCGTCGCCAAGCACGATGTCAGGGGCGGCGCGGTCCGGCGCCGTGGCGCCATGGGCCGGCATCGAGTGGCAGTCCACCAGCAGGCACGCGCCGAACCTGGCCTGGGTCGCCGCAAGCAGGCCGGTCAGCTCCCGATGGTAGGGCGCCCAGCACGCATTGATCCGTTCCTCGGCTTCCATGAAGGTCAGCTTGCGGCGGTAGATTGCCTCACCGGATGCCACGACCCGGGCGATGGTGCCCAGTCCCGCGCCGACCCGGGCGCTGCTGGTGTTGACCCAGGGCGGCAGGGCGTCGGAGAACATCGCCGGGTCCAGTTCCCACATCTCGCGGTTGGGATCGCAGTAGGCGCGCGGGAAGGCCGCCGCGATCAACGGGGCGCCGTGGTCCGGGGCGCAGTCGAACAGCTCGTCCACGAAGCTGTCCTCGCTGCGCCGCAACGCCGTTGCGTCCAGGCGGGATGACGCCAGGAACTCGGGGGAATAGCAGCGGCCCGAATGCGGCGAGGCAAACACCAGGGGCGCCGACTGAACCGGCGGGGACCGGACCAGGAAGGGCAGAGGTGCTACGGCCGCAAGCGGCGTGGCTGTCGGGATCGGAAGGTCCATCGCGCCATTCAACCCTTGCTGCGCCCCCGTGTCACCGGCTGCTTGCATCACGCCCTGCTTATGCCCTAAGACGCGGGCCTGGATGGGCGCGTAGCTCAGCGGGAGAGCATCGCCTTGACACGGCGGGGGTCACAGGTTCAATCCCTGTCGCGCCCACCATCCATGCAATCTGACAATTTGTGACAGTGGCGGGTGGTTGCGGCCTATAGGCTGCGTCTTTGAAAGCCGTTTTGACTTCAACTCCTGTCATCGAACTGTCACAAATCTGCAATCTTCCCGTCATGGGTGGTGGCTAGGTTCCGCGCCAACGCAGGGTTTGCCCTGCTCTGGCGCGCATGCGCGCCCACGATGGAGGTTGCATGAAAATCAAGGCCACGGCGCTGGCGGTCACGCTGGCAGGGTTTACCTTGGGAATGGCACTGCCGGCGGCGGCGCAGGCCCAGATCACCGGCGCAGGCGCAACCTTCCCGGCACCGGTGTATGCCAAGTGGGGCGAGGCGGCGAAGGCCGCGATCGGGGTCGAGCTGAACTACCAGGCCATCGGCTCCGGCGGCGGGCAGAACCAGATTACCAACCGCACGGTGGACTTCGGGGCTTCGGACGCGCCGATGGACCCGGCCAAGCTGCAATCGGGCAACCTGCTGCAGTTCCCGATGGTCATGGGCGCCGTGGTGCCGATCGTGAACATCCCCGGGATGGCGGCCAACCAGGTCAAGCTGACGGGCGAGCTGCTGGCCGAAATCTACATGGGCAAGATCGCCAAGTGGAACGATCCCAAGATCGCCGCGGTCAACAGCGGCGTTGCGCTGCCGAACCTGGCGATTGCGCCGGTGTATCGCGCCGACGGCAGCGGCACCTCGTTCGTGTTCACGTCGTACTTGTCCGCGTCCAGCCCTGAGTGGAAGAGCCAGATCGGTGCGAACACGAGCGTGAAGTGGCCGGCAGGGGCGGGCGCCCGCGGCAACGACGGCGTGGCTGGCACAGTGAAGAACACCCGCGGCGCCATTGGCTACGTTGAAAATGCTTATGCAACGCAGAACAACCTGACGACGACGGAGCTGCGCAACAAGTCTGGCGCCTTCGTTGCTCCGACCATGGAGGCATTCGGGGCGGCGGCATCGTCCGGCAACTGGGGCGGCGCGCAGAACTTCGCCGTGGACCTGATTGACCAGGCTGGCGCCACGAGCTGGCCGATCGTGTCGGCGACGTTCCTGCTGGTGCCCAAGGACCCGAAGGACCCGGCCCGCGCTGCCAGCGTGCTGAAGTGGGTGGACTGGGCCTACAACAGCGGCGGCCCGATTGCGACGCAGCTTGAATACATCCCGCTGCCGAAGACGGTGCAGGACAACGTCCGCGCGGCCTGGCGCAGCTCGATCATGGCTGGCGGCGCCGCCGTGTATAAGTAGGGCTGCCGTGTATAAGTGAGCTTGTGCCCACCCGGGCGTCCGGCACCGGTCCGGACGCCCGCGTTCTCCATCCTTGGTAGGATGCAGCCTTGTCCCAAGCCATAGTCACCGCCGCCACCCCACCGCGCACCGTCCCGAGGCGGAGCGTGGGCGATGCGGTGTTCGCCGGGCTTGCCGGCGCGTCGGGGATGCTCGTGCTGGTGCTGCTGGGCGCGATCATCGTCACGCTGTTCCTGGGCGGGCTGCCTGCCTTCCGGCAGTTCGGCGCCTACTTCCTGGTCGATGCCGATTGGGACCCGGTCGAGGACATCTACGGCGGGGCGGTTCCCATCTATGGGACGGTCGTCACCTCGATCATCGCCCTGGTGGTCGCGGTGCCGCTGGCCTTCGGCATCGCCTTCTTCTTGACGGAGCTTGCGCCGCAATGGGTGCGCCGGCCGGTCGGCACCGCGGTCGAGCTGCTGGCGGCGGTGCCGTCCATCATCTACGGGATGTGGGGCTTCTTCGTCATCGTCCCGGTCATGGCCGAGTATGTGCAGCCCTGGGCGATTGACACCTTGGGCGAGCTGCCATTGGTCGGATGGCTGTTCGGCGGCCCGGCGTTCGGCACCGGCATCCTCACCGCCTCCCTGATCCTCGCGATCATGATCATCCCGTTCATCGCGGCGACCATGCGCGACGTGTTCCAGACGGTGCCGGTGGTGTTCAAGGAGTCCGCCTACGGCGTCGGCTGCACGACCTGGGAGGTCATGCGCTCCATCGTGCTGCCCTATACCCGGGTGTCGGTGGTTGGCGGCATCATGCTCGGGCTGGGCCGGGCGCTGGGGGAGACGATGGCGGTCACCTTCGTCATCGGCAACACCAACCGGATCAGCCACAGCCTGTTCGGGCCGGGGAACACCATCGCCTCCATCGTGGCGCTGGAGTTCGGGGAGGCGACGGGCGGCAGCCTCCGGCTGGCCTCGCTGCTGGCGCTGGGGTTCATACTGTTCGTGATCTCGTTCATCGTCCTGGCGATCTCGCGGACGCTGCTGCGCCCAAGGATGCGGGCATGAGCGCCTCGGTTGCCGAGGCACGGGTGCGGCGGGGAGGCAGCACGGGCCAGCCGCCGCGCAATGCGGACGTTGCCCTGGCGCTCGGCCGCCGCCGCCGGCTGTCGGACCGGGTGGTCAAGGTGCTGTGCTGGGCGGCGACGGCGGTGGGGCTGCTGTTCCTGGCTTCGATCCTGCTGACGCTGTTCGTGCGCGGCCTGGGCGGATTGCACCTGTCGGTGTTCACCGAGGTCACGAAGCCTGCGGGGTCCAACGGCGGGCTGCTGAACGCCATCGTCGGCAGCCTGATCCAGGCGCTGGTCGGCACCCTGATCGGCACGCCCATCGGACTGATGGTCGGCACCTACCTGTCGGAATATGCGGCCGGGTCGCGGCTGGGCGACACGGTGCGGTTCGTGTCGGACGTGCTGCTGTCGGCGCCCAGCATCCTGATCGGGCTGTTCGTTTATCAGTTCGCCGTGCGCCCGTTCGGCGGCTACTCCGGGTGGGCCGGATGCATGGCGCTGGCGATCATCGTGATCCCCATCGTCGTTCGCACGACGGAGGACATGCTGCGGCTGATCCCGACCGCGCTGCGCGAGGCGGCGGTGGCATTGGGGGCGCCGAAGTGGAAGGCCATCGTCTTCGTCTGCTACCGCGCGGCGCTGGACGGCATCCTGACCGGCGTGCTGCTGGCCATCGCCCGGGTTGCCGGGGAAACGGCGCCGCTGCTGTTCACCTCATTGGGCAACCTCAACTGGTCGCTGGACATGAGCCAGCCGATCAGCAGCCTGCCGGTGACCATCTACAACTTTGCTGGCTCGGCCTACGCCGATCAGGTGCAACTGGCCTGGGTTGGGGCATTGCTGATCACGATGGGCGTGCTGGCCGTCAACATCATCGCGCGGGTCGTCCTGCGCAAGCGGAGCTAGAACATGCCGTCAGAACAGGCCGGCCGCACCTTGGAGACCCGGGCGGAGCGGGGCGCCGGGCACAACATGGGCATGATGCGCGCCACGTCGGTGGCGGAGCTGAACGCGGCCCGCATCGCGATACGCAACCTCGATTTCTATTACGGGACCAATCAGGCGCTGAAGTCCATCGTGCTGGATCTGCCAGACAAGCAGGTAACGGGCATGATCGGCCCCAGCGGCTGCGGCAAGTCCACCCTGCTGCGGGTGCTGAACCGCATGTACGACCTGTATCCCGGGCAGCGGGCAGAGGGCGAGGTGATGATGGACGGACAGAATATCATCGCGCCCGACGTGGACCTGAACGACCTACGCAGCCGGATCGGCATGGTGTTCCAGAAGCCGACGCCGTTCCCGATGAGCATCTACGACAACATCGCCTTTGGCGTCCGCCTGCACGAACGGCTGCCCCGCGCCGAGATGGACGAGCGAGTGGAATGGTCGCTGACGCGCGCGGCCCTGTGGGGCGAGGTGAAGGACCGGCTGACGACCTCCGCCACCGGGCTGTCCGGCGGGCAGCAGCAGCGGCTTTGCATCGCCCGCACCATTGCCGTGCGGCCGGAGGTGATCCTACTGGACGAGCCGACCAGCGCGCTCGACCCGATCAGCACGCTCAAGATCGAGGAGCTGATTGACGAGCTGAAGCGCGACTTCACCATCGCCATCGTGACCCACAACATGCAGCAGGCGGCGCGCTGCGCGGACCAGGTGGCGTTCTTCTACCTGGGCGAGCTGGTCGAGGTCGGGCCGGCGGCGGAGATGTTCACCGCGCCCCGGCTGAAGCGTACCCAGGAATACATCACCGGCCGCTTCGGTTAGGGAATACAGCAATGTCCGAAACCCAGCATATCGTCAAAAGCTATGGCCAGGAGCTGCAGCGGCTGCGCGGCTTGCTGACGGAGATGGGCGGCATCGTCGAGAACCAGATGGCGCTGGCGACGCAGGCCATCCGGACCGGCGACACCGAGGTTGCCACCCGCGCCGTGGCCCTGGATGGTTCGGTTGACGCGCTCGACCGGCAGGTGGAGCAGTTGGTGATCCGGATGCTGGCGCTGCGCCAGCCGATGGCGAGCGACCTGCGGGAGATCGTTGCCGCCCTGAAGATCACCGCGGGGATGGAGCGGATCGGCGACTACGCCAAGAACGTGGCCAAGCGCAGCATCGTGCTCGGGGAGCTTCGCCTGCCGTTCAGCATGACCGGGCTGCTGAACATCTGCCGCTTGGTGCAGGAAAACCTGAAGCTGGTGATAGACGCCATCGGCGAGCAGGATGAGAAGAAGGCATTGCAGGTCTGGCACGCCGACGAGGCGATTGACGACCTTTACAACTCGATCTTCCGCGAGCTGGTCACCTACATGATGGAGGATGCGCGCAACATCACGCCCTGCACGCACCTGCTGTTCATCGCCAAGAACCTGGAGCGGATGGGCGACCACGCGACCAACATCGCGGAAACCCTGTATTACGCCATCACCGGGGAGCGCCTGTCGGACGAGCGGCCCAAGGGGAACACCTCGGCCTATGCCGTGGTGCGCCCGCCGGACGAGCCGGCTGTCGAGCGGAGGTCTGGGGAGTGATGTCGGGCATCAACGGCATGTCGAAGCCACTGGTCCTGATCGTCGAGGACGAGGCTTCGCTGGCGACGATGCTGCGCTACAACCTGGAGAAGCAGGGCTTCCGGGTGGACGAGGCGGTGGATGGGCAGGAGGCTCTCACCCGCATCGCCGAGGCGGTGCCGGACATCGTGCTGCTGGACTGGATGCTGCCGGTGATGTCCGGGATCGAGGTGTGCCGGCAGATACGGCGGCGCCCGGCGACACGCGACCTGCCGGTTATCATGGTGACGGCGCGGACCGAGGACCAGGACGCCGTGCGCGGGCTGAACACGGGGGCCGACGACTACATCACCAAGCCGTTCAGCATGGATGCGCTGCTGGCGCGGATGCGGGCGCTGCTGCGCCGGGCTGGGGCGGTGCCGGTGCGCGGGCAGCACGTGTTCCATGACATCACCATGGACTTGACGGCCCACCGGGTTCAGCGGAATGGCCGGCCCATCCACCTGGGGCCAACCGAGTTCCGGCTGCTGGAGTTCCTGATGCAGCATCCTCGCCGGGTGTTCTCCCGGGAGGAGCTGCTGAACTCGGTTTGGGGGCCGGACATACACGTGGAGCCGCGTACGGTGGACGTTCACATCCGGCGGCTGCGGAAGAGCATCAATGGCGATGGCGAGCTGGATGTGGTGCGGACGGTCCGGGCCGCGGGGTATGCACTGGATACCGAGCCGGTCTGACGCCTGGCGTTAGGCTGCCTGTTGCAGGGCTGCCAGCCGGTCTGCGACTTGGCTGATGCCGTCGAGGCCGGTGTTGGCGAAGGCGAGGCGGAGATGGCCCTGCTGTCCCGGTCCGAAGGCGCTGCCGGGCAGGCACAACGCGCCGCAGGTGGCAGCCAGCTTTTCGGCGACCTGCGCCGCCGGTGCCGGGCCGAAGGGATGGCGGACGTAGGCGAAGTAGGCGCCGAGCGATTCGACGCGCCAGTCCGGCAGGCGTTGGAAGGCGGCACGGAGCGCGGCGGCGCGGTCGTTGATCGTCACGCGGTTTTCTGCCTGCCACTCTCCGAGGGCGCCGATGGCCCAGGACAGTGCTGCCTGTCCCGCGCGTTGCGGGCAGATGTGCATGCAGTCCAGCACCTTCATGAACTCGAGCACGAGGGGCACGGCGGCGGTGACGGCGCCCAGGCGATGCCCGGGGATGCAGTAGGACTTCGAGAAGCTGTAGAGCTGGATGACGGTTTCGG
>CAXTDP010000245.1:0-7854 GCA_964242295.1 uncultured Acetobacteraceae bacterium
ACGGCACGGCGCCGCTGGCCGACGTGCTGGCCCCGGCCATACAGGCGGCGGAGCTTGGCTGGACCGCAACGCCCTACTTGTCCACCTGCGTCGGGGACTGCGCGGCGGACCTAGCGCGGGACCCGGATCTTGCCGCGCTGTTCCTGCCCGGCGGCGCCCCGGTGGCCGCCGGCACGCGGATACGCCGGCCGGACTACGCGGCCTCCCTGCGCCTGATCGTGCAGGAGGGAGCGGGCGCCCTATACGGCGGTGCCCTGGGGTCGGTGCTCGTTGAGTATATGGCCCGCAGCGGCGGCCTGATGGACGCCGGGGACCTGCAAGCCTACGCGGTGAAGGAGCGCGCGCCGATACGCGGCACCTATCGGGGGTGGGAGATCATCGGCCCGCCGCCCCCGGCGTCGTCCGGCGTGCACATCGTGCAGATGCTGAACATGCTGGAGCCCTACGACATCCGCGGCCTCGGCTTCGGCTCCGCGGACGGCGTCCACCTGCTGGCGGAGGTGATGAAGGCCGCCTTCGCCGACCGCGCCGTGGCCACCGCCGACCCGGACTTCGTGGACGTGCCGGTAGAGCGCCTGACCTCCCGGGTCTTCGCCGATGCGCGCCGGGCCGGCATCCGCATGGATCGGGCGCAGGCGTTCCGGCCCGGGCTGGCCCGCGGGGAAAGCACGGACACCACGCACGTCACCGTGGCGGACAGCGGGGGCTGCGTGGTCAGCAGCACGCAAACGATCAACGGCCTGTTCGGCGCCCGCGTGTCGGTGCCCGGCACCGGGCTGATCTGCAACAACTACATGTTCAACTTCGACCCGCACCCCGGCCATGCCCTGTCCATCCAGGGCGGCAAGCGGGTGTTCACCTCCATGGCGCCGATGATGGCGGTCCGGGACGGCAGGCTGGCCTATGCACTTGGCTTGCCTGGGGCGTTGCGCATCTTCCCGTCCGCCTTGCAGGCGCTGGTCAACCTGCTGGACCACGGCATGTCGCTGCAACAGGCGGTGGAAGCCCCGCGAATGTTCACCCAGGGCGGCGACCTGGAGCTGGAGCCGCCGCTGTTCGCGGCGCTGGCCCCTGCCCTGTCCGCCCGCGGCCACCCCGTGCGCGAGCAGCCCCGCGTGGCCGGCGGCATGAACGCCATCGAGTTCCGCGGCGACGGCACCCTGCTGGGCGCGGCCTGCTGGCGCGCGGACGGAACCCCCGTGGGCATCGGCGGCGGCCTGGCCCGCGCCGGCGTGCGCTTCGTGATCTAGGATAGGGCAACCATGACGCAGAACACTGAAACCATCGCCGTGCTGGACCCGATCACCCCGCAAACGGCGGAGCGGCTGCGCGGCCTGCTGCCGCCCGGGATGCGGCTGACCCACGGCACCGCGCGGGACGAGGCGCATCTGCGATCGGTGATCGCAGATGCCGACTACGCCGTGTCCGGCCAGATCGCCGTGCCCGGCACGGTGCTGCGCGCGGCCACCCGGCTCAAGCTGCTGCACAAGTGGGGCGTGGGCGTAGACAATTTTGACCTGGATGCGGCGCGCGAGCTTGGCATCACGGTCGCACGCACCACCGGCAGCAATGCGGTGCCGGTGGCGGAGTTCACCCTGGGCCTGATGATCTCGGCCCTGCGGAACCTGGCCCAGGGCCATGCGGAACTGAGTGAGGGGCGCTGGGGCGGCGGCAACTTCGCCCGGCCCACCATGATGCTGTCCGGCAAGACCGTGGGCATCGTCGGCTTCGGCGCCATCGGCAAGATGGTCGCGCGGCTGCTGTCGGGCTTCGGCTGCACGATCCTCTACCACAAGCCGACCCCGCTTGATCCGGAGGAGGATGCCGCGCTGGGCGTCCGCTACACCCCCTTGGCGGACCTGCTGGCGGAGTCCGACGTGGTGTCCCTGCACTGCCCGCTGACGCCGGGCACGGCCGGACTGATCAACCGGGCGGCCCTGTCGGCGATGAAGAACACGGCGGTGCTGGTCAACGTGGCGCGCGGCGGCGTGGTGGTGGAGGCGGACCTGGTCTGGGCCTTGCAGAACCGGGTCATCCATGCCGCGGCCATGGACGTGTTCGAAACCGAGCCGCTGCCGGCGGACAGCCCGCTGCTGCGGCTGGAAGGCTTGACGGTGACGCCGCACATCGCCGCCATCGCGGCCGACAACTTCGAGAAAACGGTGCGGCAGATGTTCGGCAACATCGAGCGGATGTCACGCGGAGCGGCGATCCCGGACCGTGACATCGTGGTGGCGTGAGGGGCGCCGACACATGGAGCCAGGGACGATGCTGGCGGGTTCCTGCGGCGAGGCCGGCAGGGTGATATATGAGGTCGGCAGCGTGGCTGCTTGCACCGCGCATTTGAGTTTCGGCGTGACGCTTGGGAGCGGCGTGCTGCTGTTCATGCTCGACCCAATCCAGCAGGGAAACCATAGCTGATTCCTGCCCAAGCAGGTGCTGCCGGGCCTGATGGTGGCCAACGCCGCGCTGTTCAGCCTGCCGTGGCGAGTTGGAATGCGCTCTATCGGCACGGGGATGCTGACCCGGCACGCGCGGCTGGCCGGCGCGTCGAGATGCTCGCGCACTGGGCGTGGCTGCGCCTTGCGGTCCGTCGTCCACACCTCCGGCACGCAAGTGCCGGGCAGGCTTTGTCCGATTTTGCAGACGGGAAGGCGAGTTCCTTGGCCCTGGCCTGATGGGCATTCCCTCTACGGCCAGGTCAGCGCCGCATGAGCAACGCAGCTAGGGTATAGCAGGCAGCGCCAACCGCAGCGGCGGCAGGCAGTGTTATCACCCAGGCTATCACGATCCCGCGCGCCACCCCCCAACGCACGGCGGAAACCCGCCGGGCCGCGCCAACGCCCACGATGGAACCGGCAATGGTGTGCGTCGTGGATACCGGCACGCCCAACCAAGTCGCGCCGAACAGGGCGGCGGCGCCGCCAGTTTCGGCGCAAAAGCCCTGCATTGGGGTCAGGTGCGTGATGCGCGACCCCATTGTGCGGACGATACGCCAGCCCCCGGCCATCGTGCCCAGCGCCATCGCCGATTGGCAGCTCAGCACCACCCAGAACGGCACGTGGAACCCGCCCTGCAGCCGTCCCTGAGACAGCAGCAAGACCGCGATGATGCCCATGGTCTTCTGCGCGTCATTGCCGCCGTGCCCCAGGCTGAGCAGTGACGACGACACGAGCTGCAGTATGCGGAACCGCCCATCCACCGCGAACGGCGTCGAGCGTATGGACAGCCACGACACCACGAGCACCAGCAGCAGCGCCAGCCCGAAGCCGACCAGCGGCGACAGCACGATGGCCGAGCCGATGGTGCCCAAGCCCCCCCACAGCACCGCTGCTGGCCCGGCCTTGGCCATCCCTGCGCCCACCAGGCCACCGACCAGGGCATGGCTGCTGCTGGATGGCAGGCCCAGCCACCAGGTCAGCACGTTCCAGAAGATCGCGCCGGACAACGCCCCGAACACCACCAAGGGGTCCACGATCCCGGCATTGACGACGCCGTTGCCCATCGTGTTCGCCACATGCAGGCCGAAAACCGCGAAGGCGATGAAGTTGAAGAACGCCGCCACCAGCACCGCCGGCAAGGGCTTCAGCACGCGGGTGGACACCACCGTTGCAATCGAGTTGGCGCTGTCGTGCAGCCCGTTCAGGAAATCGAACAGCAGCGCCGTCGCGATCAGGGCCACCAGCACCGGGGTGCCGACCTGCATAGCTTCCATTGAAGGTCAAACCTGCTCGACGATGATGCCGTCCACCACGTCCATCACGTCCTCGCAGCGGTCCACTACGGCCTCGATCAGGTCATACACCCGCTCCACCGTCAGCTTGTGGCCCGGCGACGTGTCGCCTGCGAACAGGGCGCGCAGCCCGCGGTCCTGCAGGTCGTCCGCTTCCCCTTCGATGGCCCGCACGGCGACCGAAATGGCGCCCAAGCGCGCGGCGCTGCGGTCTATGCTGCCCAGCAGCGGCATGGCATCGCGGACTTCAGAAGCCGCGCGCACGGCGCAGTCGGCCATGCCCTGCATCTCCGGCGTGAAGGCGACGCCGTAGCGCAGCACACGGCGGCCGGTATCCTTCATCAGGTCTATGGTGTCGTCCAATGCCGTAATTAGGTCCAGCACCTGGGACCGGTCGAAGGGGGTCACGAAGCTGCGATGGATCGCCAGTACGGTGTCACGGGTGATGGCGTCCGCCTCCTCCTCCAGCCGGCTGATCTCGGCGACATGCGTCGCGGATGCGCCATCGCCGGACATCAGCGCCCGGAACGCCTCCGCTGCCGGCACAATCAGGCGGGAGTGCGCGCTGAACCGCTCAATGAAGCGCTCGTCCCGGGGCATGAGGGAGCGGAAGGCGCGGAAAAACATGGGCATCCTATTCAGGGTGGCGTCCAGCCATGGACGCAGTTCGGAACATACGCGCAGGGCTTGCCCGATGTTCCGCGGCTGGTAGCGGCGCGGCGTTTCAGGTCGTGCATGCATCGGCGGGTCGCCCGTCATGGCAGGCTCGTTCGCTGGCAAGCTCGTGTCCAGCGGATGAGCCTACACACCTTCCAGTACCTGCTCGACGGATTGCTGTTCTGTTCCGGCGCACCCCTCCTATGGGTCGCGTTCGGCTGAATGGCCAAGCCACCGCGGCTTCACCTGGAGGGTGCGAACGAAGATCCTACTCAAACTCCATGTCGTCTCCAATGCTTCCCACCCGGACCACGCCGCTGATCGCTGCCAACCGGGCAATGAGGTGAGAGATCGGCCGCTTGCCCTTCACCTGCATGGTCAGGACGACTGTGTTCCGGCCGGGGCGCTCATGCTCGGCACCTTCAAGGTCGGCCTGGTCCTGCGCCTCCTCGTGCGATGGCGGCGTTCCGGCGTCCCGATCCACGTCCACATGGTCAATGGCAAACCGCAGGGTCGTGCAGGCGATGAGGATCATCCGCAGCGGCTCGGGGCTGTCATGGTAGAAAATCCTGAGCTTCGTCGCCGTGCGCCGTTCCCGCGGCAAGCGGGCGGCGAGCTTGGGAAAGATGAACATGATGACGAAGTGGCCGACCGCCGTGGCGACGGCCAAGATGGGCAGGCCCGCGCCGCAAGCCATGCCAAGCGCAGCCGTGAGCCATACCGACGCCGCCGTCGTCAGGCCGCGCACGACGTCGCGGCGCATGAAGATCACTCCACCGCCGATGAAGCCGATCCCTGAGACGATCTGTGCGGCGACCCGGGACGGATCAACCACCACCCGGCCGGCATCCAGCACGTTCATGAACCCATATTTGGAGATGAGCATGAACAGGGCCGCGGAAACACCGACCAAGGTGTAGGTCCGCAGACCCGCGCTCTTCTGACGCATCTCGCGTTCCACGCCGACAAGGGCCGAGAGGACGAATGCCAGCGTCAGCTCTCCGAGCTGGACCCAGCCTTGTCCGGTCAGATCAAACAACGCAGGACCTTTCGACTATGCAGGCCGATGCTGTCTTCCAGCCCGGACCCGCGCCTTTCCGCTCGCTGACCCGCTCGTCGCGCACCACAGCGCATGGCGCGTCTGGATGGATGGAAACCGCATGCGATGGCCTGCTGGAAATCACATCAATCCTAGCCTTCCAGCCTCCGCGCAGCACGTCGCACATTTACGTCCGATGGATCACGGCCGTGCGGCATCCGGCTGCGGCGGCGTGAGGCCGAGGGTCCGACCCACGAACCCGGCCGCGTCGAAGTAGCGGACATCGCCCACGAGCTGCTCGTTGAGCACCGTTACCAGGCCGTCGCGGCCAGGCTCGGACGCCGTCACCCGCCGGGTGACGGCCGGCACGGCACCGCCATGCAGCGCCTCGCCCAGCACCCGGCCGATCAGCTTCCCTTTGTCGCGCGGCTGGAGGCCCATGAGGTGGGCGATCGTGCGCCCGACATCGGCGTTGCTGGCCGGCGCCGGGTCAACGAAGCCGGCGCGGAAGTCCGGCCCGGTTGCCGCCATGAAGTTCCAGGTGTCGGACCGGCTGAACGATCCATGCATTCCCTGGCCCTGCTGCAACGAGGTGTCGGCCACCTCAACCCCGCAGCGCATGGGATCGCCGCACACCGTGTCAAAAGAGCGGAAGCTGACCACGACTGCGGGCTGAGGCAGGACGGACGCCCCTTCAAGCGCGATGGCGGATAATGGCAGGGTGCCCGGGATCGGGCCGAGCTTGCTGTCCACGAACACGCCGCTCGTGTAATCCTGGGCCAGCAACGCATCCACGACCTTCCGCGCCAGCGCCTTGTCCCCGTCCGGGACGTAGATCAGGTCCGAGCCTCCGTTGGTGGCAATTACCACTTTGGGATGCGCGGGATCATCGCCGATCAGCGCGTTGGCGAACTTGCCATGGCTGCCAGGCTTGATCTCGGCCCCGCCGTTGTCAGGGTCGCGCAGCGGCATGCCCAGGGCCTGGGCAATGTCAATCCCGACGAAGCCCGGCGGCAGAAAGCCGGCGGGTACGTCGGCGTAGCTCGCCCGGGCCGCCGGGCTGGTCGCGCTCTGCTTCGAGATGGTCGAGAAGCCGTGGTCCGAGGTGACGACGATGTTCGTGGTCGCAGACAGGCCAAGCTGGTCCAGGGCCGCCCGCAGCCGCCCAAGGTTCTCATCGGCGTTGCGTATCCCGGCCAGCGACGTCGGCCCGGCGACTCCGGGCACGAGCTGGTTGAGGCTGTCGCCCGTATTGTGCTGGCTGCCGTCGGGATCGCGGGACCAGTAGACCATCACGAAGGGCTTGCCGCGCTCGGCAAGCATGGGCAGCACCACCCGGGTGGCCGCGGCGGCGAAGTAGTCCTGCTGCATGACGTTGGCGGACAGAGTGCCCGGCGTGGTGGCGTTGCCTGCCTTGCCATTGTCGCCACGGCCCGGCGTGGCTGCGGGCAGGCCTATCGCTGCAAGCCGGCTGGCGACCTCGGGGGCGAGTGGGATGCCCCGCTCGGTGCCGGTCGCGTCGTCGAAGATGATGGTGGGAGCGCCGGTGCGGTCGGTATGGTCGAAGATCAGGGTCGGGCCGAGCTTGCCCAGGGCCGCCGTGCCATAGCCCGCCTCACGGGCAAGCTGCAGGATGGTCGGCTCGTCGAGGTAGTCTCCGAAGTGCTGGTCTATGTCGCCCAGCACTTGGTCGTTCTCGATAAATGGCGTCACGCTGCCCGCGGCGCCCGGCACAGAAAAGCCGGTGTAGATCGTATTGCTGTAATCGCCGGTGTCGCCGAGATAGTGGCCGGTTGCCATGGCCGAGGCGTTGGCGGTGGTGAAGGTCGGGAACAGCGAGTGGCCGTTGCGGAGGTGTATGCCCTGCCGGGCAAGCTGGGCCATATTCGGGGCGGTGGCATCGTCCACCATGGCGCCGCGCAGGCCATCGGCGACGAAAAGGACGACGTTGTGCGGCGGGTCGGCGGCAAGGGCAGGTTGGGCAAGTGCCGAGGCGCCGAGAAGTGCTGCGGCGAATAGCGGTAGGTGCTTCATGGGTTTACTCCCTGAACCTGGTACCCCTTGTTGCAAGCGGAGCTGAAGGGGGTTGGCGTGGTGGCAGCGTGGCTTGGCGGGGTGTATGCGAGGCTCCAACCTCAATAGCGCACAAAAGAAGCTGCGCCGTCACGAGGGTTTATTGGCTGTTTGCGGGGGAGGGTGGCTGGTGTCAGAGCACGTCAGGCATATCCGGTCGCTCGTACCCCAATACAGCCTCTCGATTTTTGCGGCGGTCTGACAAGTTTTGGGAGAGTTGGGTGGTGCAAGGGACAAGGTAGGGGCCAGGGTGCAGCCAACCGGCACGGCTTTGGCCCAGGTGGCGTCGCGTATTGTGTGGAAATGGCCTGACTGGCGTGTCTCCGGCGTGGTGATGGTTGCCTGGCTCAGG
>CAXTDP010000246.1:0-7850 GCA_964242295.1 uncultured Acetobacteraceae bacterium
GCACAGGTCTGTTTCCCAAGCCGTCCGACATCCGGTTCTCCTGCAGCTGCCTGGACTATGCCTCGATGTGCAAGCATGTGGCGGCTGTGCTGTATGGGGTGGGAGCACGGCTCGATCGAAGCCCGGAGCTGCTGTTCCGCATGCGCGCGGTCGATGAGAGTGAGCTGTTGGCCAGCCTTGACAGCGCCCTGCCGGCAGCGACGCTCCCAGAGGAGCGCGTCCTCGCAGGCCAGGATATCGCTGCCCTGTTCGGACTCGACATGGCCGGATCGGCCGACACGGAGAAGATTGGCGGCACGCTTTCGCAGTCTCCGCATGTGGGTGATGATGCCGCCTCGTCCTCGCCGAAGCAGACAGCAGGACGGAGCCGCCCCAAGTCCCCAAAGAAGGTGGCGCCCGCAGCCTCGTCCCCTCCAGCGAAAGGCGCTCAGCCTCGTGTTCCCACGGAGATTGTTGGACCGCGACAGACAGCGGGTAGCAAGATCGTTGCAGCCCGGCGCTCCAAGCCAGGCACGCCGGACACCACGGAGAACGCGACGCCAGAGGCTGCGGCCGTTGGATCACCGGCGCAAGCGCAGTCTGGCGCCCGGCCAGCTAGGGCCAGCAGTGTTCGTGTCCGCATAGGGCAAGCCAAACCGGCTGGCCAGGCTGCCAAGGGCGTCCCATCGCCGGGGAGAGCCACCGTGTCGCGTCAGCAGCCGACATCTCGACCGGCAGTCACCCATGCAGCGCCTGCACCGGCTGTACTGGATGAGCAAAGTGCGAGGCAAGTGCTGGAAGCGGTCCTTGCGCAGGTGAAGCGCCTCGGCCGTGGTGTCGACGAGGTCAGGCAACCGTGGGCGGACGTGCAGAAACCGAGCGGGCGGATCGATGAACTCGCGGCCATCATGGCGGGGCAGGGGGCAATGCCGCCCGAGGACACTGCGTCGGCGATGCCCGAGCGGGATCCGAAACCGAAGCGGACGTCCCCGAAGCCGCGTGAGACCCGCGCCCGGCGACCTGCCGAGCTGGGCGGCACCTCGGACCGTAGCAGTGCCGGAAAGGGTAACATGGCTGGACACGGGCGCGCGCCAGCTGGTGCCGCCGTGCCGCCCGGCGCAGCCGTGCAGGTGCAGGCACCGCTGAAGCGCAAGGACGAGGCAGTCCTGGACGCACCCAACAGGCTGCCCAGCCGTGTCGCTCGATCAACGGGAAAGGCCGGACGACACGCGAGGAAGTAAGGCGACGAACTCATCACGGCTAGATGCGGCTCGTCTGCTCCAGCACGGCCTCGTTGCAACACGGGGCTGCCCCGGACCCTAAGCAGGGTAATCGCAAGCGCGGTTCGCAGAATCCAATCCGGCATGTGCGGGGTTGCGTAGTTGCCGGGCAGTGAGCCGCCGCTGCCGCCGGCCATGCCGATCAAAACACCTTTCACGAAGCCGAAGACTTCGGTGATCTTCGCCCCGCGACGGCTGTCGCGTGTCCGAGATCGCCAAACGCCAATCAGCATGAATTCAGTCGTTTACGTGATCCGTAGATCGCCATAAATCCCCCCAGACCGCAAGAAAAGTCTCCTGGTTCGCTGTAAGCAGCAACAGCGAGGTAGCATGGCGAGGTCTGCTTGCCTCTGCCAACGCGCTTCGCTTGCAGCAGCAGGCTGCGAACGGAGGAGAGACCTCGGCGCGTGCCGTCCCGCGGCTGCGATGCTTCCGGCGATCCTGACCAGCCGATGCCGACCGAACCGGCGCGCCACCCGGGGGTAGCCAGATCCCGCAGGCTGGCTCTCCCATTCGCAGTCCAATGCGCGGTCCGATGCAGGCGTTCGACCGTCCGTCGTATGGCGAACCAGGACACTTTTATGGTGAACCGGGGCACTTCCTATGATGATCCAGGGCACTTTCGCGATCTGGAAGCTGTGCTGGCCGGGGTTTCCAGCGATCTCGGCCCCGCGACAATTTCTGTGCCACACCGGCCTTTGCCGCCCTACCTAGGCGCGATAAATGCGGTTATCGCGTGTTGCGCAATTCATTGGCCAGCTTGCGCTGGCGCCCGGCAATCCCTTCCGGACATGGCCCTGGTGGGGCAGCGTCGGCGGCTCCCACACATGGATGGACCTGGTGCAGGACATGGTGGTCGTGTTCACGGCGCAGTCGCCCAAGTAGCCCCTGCACTACCCGGCGATGATCCGCGACCTCGTGAACGCCGCCATCATTCACTGACGAGCGGCGCCGCGCGTTATGCGGCAAGCGTGCGGATGCTGGTGTTACGGGTCGGCGCTGCGAACAGCGACAGATCGAACGACGAGCGTGTGCCGACTGTCTGGAGGTTGTCCGCCAGCCACGCAGCCGCGGACCTGACCCCGAGCGCGTGCATCTCGGACAGAAAGGCCCAGGTTGGGTCCTGCCGGCTGCCACCGTGCATGGCCTGGAACTCCGCTTCGGCGCCAATCATGTGCAGCCGGACGTCACGGAGCCGGGCCAGCTTGGAAGGCAGGTTCGGCACGCTGGCGAGTAGGTTCTGTGCAACTGCCAAGGACCGTAACTCGCCCCGCAGCGCAGAACCGAAGGTGATCTCGTTCACGCGCGCCTGCACAGCCATCGCCCCACTTGGCGTGCCCGGTCGCTCCAGCGGCGTGGCGCGCACGATCAGCACGTCGGGTGGCGAGCCCGCTTCGATCAACGGCCGGAGCGGGGGGTTGCTCGTGTAGCCGCCATCCCAGTAGGGCTCGCCCTCGATCTCGATGGCTGGAAACAACTGCGGAAGGCAGGCGGACGCGAGAAGCGCGTCCACCGTCACCTCTGTGTTATGGAAAAGCCGAGCTTCCCCGGTTCGCACCTGGGTTGCTGCCACGACCAGCCCAGGCGAAGTGGGCAAGGCAAAAGCCTTGGGGTCCAGCAACTCGGTCAGGATGCCGCGCAGAGGGTTTGGGCTGGTTCGGCTCACTCCGGGGCTCGACATGGCGCCCGCATGCCGCATTGCGTCTACCATGGGTGCCATCGCACCGCCGAACACATGCAACCAGGCGCCCACTGGCCCGGGCACAGATCCGGCCGCGACGGCGACGCGGCGCCAGAACGTTTCCAGCAGCCGCTTTGCCACGGCTGGCCCGCCAGTTGCCAGTCCCTGCGCCAGCATGGCCGCGTTCATCGCCCCGGCGCTGGTGCCGCTCACCAGTTCGATCCGGAAGTCAGGCACGTCCAGAAGGCGGTCAAGCACGCCCCAGGTGAACGCTCCGAGCGAGCCACCGCCCTCCAAGGCCAGCATGACCGGTCGCACGCCGGGCCTGTCAGGCTCGGGCTGACATAGAGCCGTCATGCCTGTAGCCCCATTGGGGCGGACATCCTCGGCTTGGCGAGCTCAACCTGTCCGGCCGATGCTGGGCCGACCAGTATGCCATGGCTGTGCCGGATGGCGTCAGCCGTCGCGGAGCCGAACTGCCGCCACAGCAGCATGGTCACCATTCCCGTGGTAACCAGCAGGAAGGCCGCCGGGCCAAGCAGCCAGGACAGCGCTGCCAGCGCGAACAGATAGCCGCGCACGCCCGCGTTGAAGCTGCTGATTGCAAGGGACAGCACGGCTGCAAGGTGGCCGGCAATCTCGTCCCGCTCGGCGTGATCTGGCTTCAAGGGCGAAGCGCCGATCAGCGCCAAGCAGTAGTTCAGCTGCCGCAGCGCCCAGCTCAGCTTCAGGAAGGTGTGGGCGAACACCGACAACAGCAACAGCAGCTTCGCTTCGGCCAGCGCGCGCGAGGTTTTGACGGTGAAGTCCAAGGTTTCAAGCGCAGCGAAGCTGCGATCGAATGCGCCCAGCATGCCCAGCATGGCGGCGAGCGCCACCATCGTGGTGGATGCAAAGAACGTGGCGCTGTGCACGGTATGGCCGATCAGCGACGCGTCGGTGATCCGATTGTCGCGGCCCAGCATCGTGTGCATCCAAACTCGCCGGACTTGGTGCATGCGGGCAGTGATGCTGCCAAGCGCAGGCAGGGCATGAAGTGCCTGGCCATAGCCCAGCCACGTCACCAGAAACCAGGCAAGTGCGATGCGGTCGAAGCTGGTCAGGTCAGGGGGGATCAACGCGGCCATGAAGCGGCCTCCTCACAAAGTGGCACGGCACGCCGTGCACAAGGGATGCTGCTACAGTGGGCCGTTAGTGCGGCCGGGCAGGGGGGCGAGACCGGCCAAGCCTGGCCAGCACGCCCCGAGCAAGGCGCCGAACTTCGTCGACGAGGGCTGCCGCGATCTGCACCTGGCCGTCATGGGCCAGCATCATCGCTTCGCCAGCTGCAACTAAAGTGTCCATCACAATGGTCCTTCCAAACCAGGTGCTGCCTGGCGGTCTCAGTGGAAGGACGCTTCCTCGCTCTCGCTTGCCTGGAACATGGCAGCACGAATGCTGCACTGCAACATAAGTTGGCTCAAGATTTGTTGCGGGCCGGTCCTGAAGAAAGTGGACGCGACGGGGTGACGGCGCGGATCAGCATCGCGGTCATCGGCTTCAGCGCAACACGGCCGCATTTCGCTCTCGCGCAAGTCCACCCAGACCGGCCCGGGCGACCGGGTGCGGCAGCTCGGGCGGTTGGCGCACGGCGTCCGACGCGATCACGCCACCCTCCCTCATCAGGATTTTCGCCGCAGCCATGCCGCATGGGAGGATCAAAAACCTGAGGCAGCCCGCTTACCGATCTCAGTCTGATCAGCTTGGCTGATGCGTGACCACGGTGGCGGCAGGCATGATGCAGTGGACGGTGCGGCTGGAGAGCATTCAACATTCTGAGGGTGAGCACCTTCCCTCCATGAGCCCAAAACCTACCCCAGCAGGAACAAACCCCCACAGGTTTGGCTCTCCCGCGCTTTGCGTAGAGGCGAACTATTGCCTGGAACGGATAACGCGCTGATGTCTGAGCGGGATTCTGGGTTGGGGTGGCTGGGAGTATCATGCCTCACACAGCCAGATCGGCAACCGGTTTTCTACAATGAGACCAATTGTTTAATGGTAGATTCGGGAGGGCTGGCTCCACGCAAAGTGATATTGGCGGCGAATTCGGAGTTGTCTATTTGTTCACGGGTAAGACGGTCCGCCCCGTCCGCGTCCGCCGAGAAATTCGAACCGGCCAGGGGCGCGGAGGATGGCCTGCCGGCAGGGCCAGCGAATTCGCCACCAATATCAAAGTGCGGGAGAGCCACAGGTTTGCATGCTCCCCAATCCGCAACCCCATCCGAAGATGGCAATTCCTAACCAGCGTGCTGCTTATCAGCAGTTCTTTTTCATGTAACTTCGGTCGATAGTCTCAGGACGCGGTGACGCGCATGACTGCCAGCAGGAGCGCGATCTTGGGAGTTATCGAACTCGACAGTGATGGCGGCCCAGTTGTGGATGCGCGCAGGACCGTAGGCGACTTCAGCCCCTTGCTGGCGTGCGCCAGGCTCGTGCAAAGCGCTGCCTACGCAGCAGGCTGTCCCGCAGCAGTATTCTACACGATGTCTGAATCAGGGCTTGCGGTTGCCGAGAGCTTCGGTGCACAGGCGTGCCTGTCACCACGAGTTGAGCAGTGGCTGACCGCAGCCGTCGCACACGTTCCATCCAGCGGCGTTCTCCTCGTTGAGGATGCTGGCCAGCTTCGCGATCCGGCCATGACCGGCTTGGTGCTGGAGGCCGCAATGCCAGTGCAGTTCGCTGCTGTCGTCCAAGTGTGCGGACTGGATGGTGCATGCTGCGGCGTCCTAATCGTGGCCGATCACATGCGTCACGCGGGGCTGAGCCCGGCGCAGACCTACGTCCTGAGCACGCATGGCTTGCAGCTTGGTGCGTGGCTGGCGTCGCGGGGCCGTTGTGGCGCGAGGCAGGATGCAACGCAGGAGTTGCGCCGTACGGAACGCCTCCGGCTGCTGGAGTCTGTGGTGGTGCATGCAAACGACGCCGTGCTGATCACGGAGGCTGAGCCCATCGACCTGCCGGGACCGCGCATCGTCTACTGCAATGCCGCATTCACCAAGACGACCGGCTACACGGAAGCCGAGATGCTGGGCCGGACACCTCGGGTCCTACAATCGTCCAAGGCGGATCGCCCGGCGCTGGACCGGCTGCGCCGTTCGCTCGAGCGCTGGGAGCCGGTCGAAGTCGAGTTGCTGAACGTGAAGAAGGACGGGACGGAGTTCTGGGTCGAGCTCAGCATCGTGCCCGTGGCTGACGAGACCGGGTGGTTCACGCACTGGGTGTCTGTCCAGCGCGACGTCAGCCACCGCAAGCAGGCCGAAGAAACCGCGACGCGGGCCCGCATCGCCGAGGTGGAGAACAGGGCGCTGGAGGCGGAGATCGCCGAACGCAAGCGGACCGAGGAGCGGCTGCTGCATGCTGCCTTCCATGACGACCTGACCCGGCTGCACAACCGCGCCTACCTCATGGAGCGGCTTGCGGTCATGTTGGGGCAGGCGGACTGGAACGGCGTGCCGCAGCAGGCTAACCGCCCGGCAAGTCCCTGTTCCGTATTGTTTCTCGACCTGGACCGCTTCAAGCTGGTCAACGACAGCCTGGGGCATAGGACCGGCGACTTGCTGCTCATGGAGGTGGCTCGGCGGCTTCAAGCGTGCCTCCGCCCGCAGGATACCCTGGCGCGGGTCGGGGGCGACGAGTTCGCCGTGCTGGTCGAAGGCCCGGACGACCTGGTTGTCGCGGTGACGACTGCCGAGCGCATCCTTGTAGCGCTGGCCAAGCCGTTTAAGCTCGGCCAGCACGAGGTGTTCTCCTTGTGCAGCGTCGGCATCGCGCAGGCGACCGAGCACCACGCCAAGCCCGAGGAGCTGCTGCGCGACGCGGACATTGCGATGTACAACGCCAAGAAGCGCGCCAGCGGCGGCTATGCGATCTTCAATGAGGCCATGCATGCCGGCGCCGCGGAGGCGCTGGCGCTGCAGACCGACCTGCGGCACGCTGTTGCGCGGAACGAGTTCTGCCTGCACTTCCAGCCCATCTACGCCCCGTCCACCCTGCGCCTGACCGGGTTCGAGGCCCTGGTACGCTGGAACCATCCACAACGCGGCCTTGTGACCCCTGGACAGTTCATCGCGATTGCGGAGGAGATCGGGGTCATACGCGACATCGACCGCTGGGTGCTGCGGGAGGCGTGTGGCCAAATGCGGGACTGGCAGCGCCGGTATCCGGGGTTGGATGCCAGGATGAGCGTCAACGTCTCGGGCGACGAGCTGCGCGACCAGATGTTCATACCTGAGCTTCGCGCTGTCCTGCAGACCAAAGACTTGGATCCGCGGCGGCTGCAGCTTGAGATTACCGAGAGCGTATTCCTGCACCAGCCGGAGGTCATCGGCCGGGTGTTGAAGCTCATCCGTGCCATGGGTGTGCGCATCGCCATCGACGACTTCGGCACGGGCTACTCGTCGCTCGGCTACCTCGACCGCTACGAGATCGACACCATCAAAATCGACCAGTCGTTTATCGCCCGCATGCTGGAGCGGGGCAGAGCCATGCCGATCGTGGACGCCATCGTCCGCTTGGGCTCCACGCTCAACCTCGACATCGTCGCCGAGGGCGTGGAAACGGAGGAGCAGTTTCACATGCTCCGTTCCATGTGCTGCGGCCATGTGCAGGGCTACCTGCTGGGACGCCCGGTGCCGGCAGCCGACGTGATGGGCATCCTTGATGAGGACTGCACCAGGGTTGGCCTTGCTGTCCTGGCCTGGACAGGCGAGGCAGTCTGATACGTGTAAACGCTCGCAGTCATCGGCGCTCGTCGTCGCAAAACAGCAGCGTTTCCCGCCAGGATTAGCTGACAATGGAGCGCGCGTCGTGCTCACATTGCGTATTCCGATGAAACCGCCCGGGTATACCGATCTGAAACCGCCCGCCGTTCC
>CAXTDP010000247.1:0-7841 GCA_964242295.1 uncultured Acetobacteraceae bacterium
GGTCGGCGCAGCAGTCGGACGCCAGGTGCGACGGGCGGCGTGATGGGACGCAGCGGCTGCAGCCGGCAACAGGCCGCTGGATGCGTGCTACATGGCGCCGGACTGCCCAATCCCCGAGTGGCCGAGGCGGCGTAGCGGCATAGCCCGGCGGCGCCACGCCCCCAATCCGACCAGCCCAGCGCCGACGAGGGCCAGCGACGCAGTTTCCGGCACCGCAGCGCGCGCGGCATCCGCCGGCCCAGCGGCAGCCCATGCCGGCCCGGCCAGTATTAAGGCCAGGACGGCGTAACGCAGGCCGCGCATCACGCGTGCCCCGCCACGGCCATGGTGCCGGGGCTGGTTGCGCGCACAACGGCGACCAGCATGCGCAATGCCTCCGCCCCGCCCCGGTCGGCCAAGTTGCCATCCTCCATCTCTCCGGCCAGGCACTCCGCCTGGGCGGCGATGGACTCCGCGGCGCGGTGCAAGGCCTGGCAGGCCAGGGCGAGTTGGGCGTTCTCGGACAAGCTGTCCCAGCTTCGGGCACGGGTGTTGGAGGCCATGGGGTGATCTTTGCGGCATGCCGTCCTGGCGTTGCGAGGTGCCGCGGTTGGCGGTCGGGCTGGAATATGGCGAAAGTTGCTTAACGACTTCTTGCACTGGACATGGCTTGGCGATCACGTGTTCGTGGGACCACCGATGTCCGTCCCATCCCATAGGGGAACGGCGGCGGACGCTACGCCTTCACCAGCGGGCACCCTCCCTCCGCCAAGGGCCGCCATGCCTCGTTGGCGGGCGTGGTCGCCACCAGGTCCAGCAGGTCCCACTGTCCCTTGATCGCCGCGGGCGCGCGAGCCTGGAACAGGTAGGCCGGGAACAGCGCCCGGCCGTCCCCGCGTATGCTGCCAGGGCCGAACGCGTCGTCCATCGTCGGCACCGCCTTCATCTGCGCCACCACGGCGGCGCCGTCGGCCTTGGCCCGGGCGTGTCCGAGCGCCTTGACCGCCTTCAGGTAATGCAGCGTGCTGGCGTAGCAGCCGGCCTGGATCATGTTCGGCGGGCGTTTGCCGGGCATCCGGTCAATCACGCGCTTGGTGAAGCCTCGCGTCCCCTCGTTCAGGTCCCAGTAGAAGGTGCCAGTCAGATACAGCCCCTGGGCCAGCTCCGGCCCGATGGCGTCCACGTCCGTGGGATGCGCCAGCAGCGCTGCCATCTTCATGCTGGCTCCCAGCCCGAACTCGTGCGCCTGTTTCACCCCGTTCACCGTGTCGGTGCCGGCGGAGGCGAAGCCGATCACGTTCGCCCCGCTCGACTGGGCTTGCAGCAGGTAGGACGAGAAATCCGTGGTCTCGGGGAAGGGATAGGCCGCCCGGCCCACGACGCTGCCGCCGCTCGCCTTCACGAAGGCCGCGGCATCCCGTTCCAACTGCTGGCCGAACACGTAGTCCGCGACGATGAAGAACCACTTGTCCCCGCCGCGCTTCACAAGCTGCGTCGCGGTGGAGCGGGACAGCATATAAGTGTCGTAGGTCCAATGGACGGTGTTGGGCGTGCACTGCACCCCGGTCAGGTCCGCCGTGCCGCCGCCGCTGTTGAGATAGACCTTGTTCCGCTCCCGCACGACGTTGGCGACCGCGAGCGCCACCGAGCTGGTCGGCACGTCCATGATGACGTCCACCCCGTCCCGGTCCAGCCACTGCCGGGCAATGCCCGCGCCGATATCGGGCTTGTTCTGGTGGTCGGCGCCGATCACCTCGACCTTGAAGCCCTGATCCCCCCATTCCTCCGCCGCCAGCTTGGCGCAGGCGACCGAGCCGCCGCCGGTGTTGTCGCGGTAGGGGCCGGACTGGTCGTTCAGCACGCCCAGGCGGATCGTCACGGGCTGGGCATGCGCCGCCGCCAGGGGCGCCGCCGCGGCCAGCGTAGAGCCAAGCAGGATGCGTCGGGTGATCGGCATGTCGGGCGGCCTCCAAAGGCGCCGGCGGTCGCCGGCTTCGTGTCCATGCCGGCTGGGCGCCGGCCTTGCGGCCAGCCAACACCCGGTTGCCGCCTGCCGCAATCCCCGGCATGGCCCGGTCGCATCGCAGCGGGCATCTTGCGTCAGAATGTGATTCCGGTGCGGAGCTTTCCAGGGCAGGGCCGCTACCTGGCAGCACCCGTAGTTCCCCGCTCCGCAGCCAAGACCCCCACCCCAGCCTTTTCCCGGAGGGAAAGGGGGCTGGAGCGCCCGGTGTGGGGACTGCCCAGTTCTATTCGGGCCTGTTACGGTCGCTGAAATGCCACGCAAGTCGCACCGCCCGATGTCAGGCCGTCCCAACTCGGAAGTCCAGGCGGTGTTCACCATCGTGTCCGCCAACTACATCGCCTTGGCCGCGACGCTGATGCAGTCCGTCCGGGATCATAATCCCGGCGCCGCCCGCTTCATCGTGCTGGCCGACGCGATGCAGGACTTCCCCGGGCTGGACCTGGCGGCGGAACTGCTGCCTGCCGACGCTTGCGGCATCGCTGGTTTCGGCAACATGGCGCTGTGGTATGACGTGATGGAGCTGAACACGGCGGTGAAGCCTTCCGTGTTCCTGCACCTGTTCGGCCGGGGCTTCGGCCAGGTGGCCTACCTCGACCCCGACATCCTGGTCACGGCGCCGCTGCAGCCGGTGTGGGACGGGCTGGATGGTCATAGCTGCGTGCTGACGCCGCACCATCTGCAGCCGCTGCAGGATGGGCGCCATCCCAACGACCTCGCGATCATGAAGTCGGGTGTTTACAACCTCGGCTTCCTCGGCCTGCGCAATGACGAGGACGCGGCGCGGCTGGCGCGGTGGTGGGCCGACCGGCTGCTGACGGAGTGCCGGGTGGACCTGCCGGGCCACATGTTCACCGACCAGCGCTGGATGGACCTGGCGCCCGCCTTCGTGCCGCGGACGCTGATCCTGCGCCACCCCGGCTGCAACCTGGCCTACTGGAACCTGCCGCACCGGGAGGTGCGCGGGTCGGCGGCCGCCGGCTTCACCGTGGACGGCCAGCCCCTGGTGTTCGCGCACTTCAGCGGCATCCGGCCGGATGATCCCCGCAGCTTTTCCAAGCACCAGAACCGCTACACCGCCGACACGCTGCCCCCGGCCATGGCGGAGTTGTGCGCGGGGTATCGCCGGCGGGTGATGCGCAACGGCTGGGCACGCACCGGCGCTCTGCCCTATGCCTTCAGCCGCTTCCCTGACGGCCGCCGGATCGAGCCGGTCATGCGCCGCTGGCTGCTGCGCGCGCTGGATGCTGGCCGCCTGGACCCGCGGGAGCCGGTCCGTATCCCGTCCGACTTCTTCGACCACCCCGAGGACGGGGCGGCGCTGGGCGCACCGATGACCCGGCTGATGCACCAGCTTTGGCTGGACCGCCTGGACCTGCAGGCGCACTTCCCGGTCGCCACGCCCGCGGGGGCCGCGGCCTATCGCAGCTGGTTCCTGTCCGGCGAGGCCGCGGCCAGCGGCGTGGACCCGCGCAGCATTGCCGCCGCGCGCCGCCTGGGCCTGCCGCATTCGTTCCCCGCGCAAGATCCGCCCTGGCCGCGGCTGGCCGGCATGGTCTGGTCCGGCCCGGCAGCGGCCGCCGCTGACTTCTTGGCGGAGGACGTCCGGTTCGAGCTGGACGGCGCCGCCGTCCTGCTGCCGCGCGGCCTGGCCCTTGGCTGGGAGCGCCGGGCCGACTTGCAGCACCACTTTCCCTTGCGGGATCTTGGAAGCCTGAACGCCTATATCGGCTGGTGCCTTACCAGCGGTCTGCACGAAGGCTCCGTCGCGGCGGACATGATCTCGGACGGGCTGGTGGCGTGGCTGACCGAGGTTGCGCCGGACGCCGGGCCGGCGGGGGCCGATGTGCCGCTGACCCGGGCGCTGATGCTGACCCAGGGCTGCGCGTTGGGACGCGGGGTGCTTCCGCCGGCCTCGGGCTTCCCGGGGGAGCGCACGGCGCGGCTGTCCCACGCGCTGTGGTTCTCCTGCCTGGCGCCTGCCCTGCTGCGCTGGCCGGACGCCCTCGCGGCCCCCGTGCGCGCCTGGTTCGCGCGGCCTAGCGAGGTGTCGGCTGCAGGCTTCCCCTTGAACCGGGCCGCGCTCGTGCTGTGGTGGCTGCGCCCGGACGTGGCTGCGGCGCACCCGATGTTCGATGCAGCCTCGCGCCAGGACTACCTGCTCTGGCTGCTGCTGCACGGGCTGCGGGAGCTGGGCCTGAGCGTCGGCGACCTCGACCCGGCGCTGGCGCAGCAGTTGCTGCGGGACGTGCCTCGGCTTCCAGGGGTGCCCTGGTTCGCCAAGCTGCTGCACGGGTGCCGGGCGGACCTGCGGGACAGCTTCGACCTGGCCACGCCGGCGGGGCGGGGCCTGGCCGGCTGGTGCAGCAGCTTCTTGCAGGCGGAGTATGCCGGCACGCCGGCGGGGCAGGTCCTGTTCCCGTCCGCGCAGGCCACGGTTCCCGTGCGGGCGGCGCTGGCGCTCACGGGCTGCTGGACTGGCCAGACTGGCCTCGGCGAGTTCCTCCGCGGCACCGCCATGTCCCTGCGCCGCTGCGGCTTCGATGACTTCGTGGTGGTGGACCGGCTGAGCGGCCGTATGTTCCGGGCGGACGGGGGCGCCCTCCCGTCTGGCACGGCGCTGCACGTGGACCGCAACCTCGTCCACTTGAACGCCGAAACCGCGCTGGAGGACTGGGCCTGGCTGCGTAAGCTCGGCGTGCAAGCCGCACGCACGGTTGGTTGGTGGGCGTGGGAACTGGAAGCGCTGCCGGCCCGATGGATGGCGTCGTACAGCTATTACGACGAGGTCTGGGGCATCAGCGCCTTCACCACGGCGGCACTGGCCCGGCCTGGCCTGCGCCCGGTCCGCACGGTGCCGCAGCCGGTCCACCTGCCGGACGGTTTCGTCCCTGCGCCGCGCGCCAGCTTCGGCCTGGCGGATGACGAGGTGGTGTTCCTGTTCATGTTCGATCCCCACTCCTTCGTGGAGCGCAAGAATCCGCAGGGCGTCATCCGCGCGTTTGCCCAGGCGTTCCCCAGGGGTGACGAGCCGGTACGGCTGGTGGTCAAGACCCATCACGGCGCCGACTTCCCGGAGGTGATGGCGGCCCTGCGCGCCCTGTCGGACGACCCCCGGGTGGAGATGCGCGACGAATATAGCAGCCGTGAGGAGGTGCTGGGCCTGGTCGCCGCCGCTGATGCCTTCGTGTCGCTGCACCGGTCGGAGGGGTTCGGACGCGGCCCGGCGGAGGCGATGCTGCTGGGCAAGCCGGTGATCCTGACGGACTATTCCGGCACCCAGGACTTCGCGGATGCTGATGTGGCGCTGCTGGTGCCGGCCAGCCTGGTGCCGGTGGCGCCGGACGAATACATCGGGGTGGACGGGCAGCGCTGGGCCGAGCCGGACGTGGCGGCGGCGGCGGCGCACATGCGCTGGGTTGCGCGGAAGCCGGCGGCTGCTCGAGGGCTGGGCTTGCGCGCCCGGACACGTATCCAGGCGGCGCATGGGGTGGAGGCCGTTGGGCGGCAGGTGCTGGCGGCATTGGAGTTGGAGGTCCCAAGCGGGGCAGCAGGTCCGCCTGCAAAGGCGCCCCGGGCCAAGGCGCCGGACGGTACGCTGCCCAAGCTGGAGCAGCAAACGCGTCGCAAGACGGCTTGACGGCCATGACTGTCGTTTTCCAGCTATCCCAGGTGTTCGCGGAAAAACTCGGACCACCTCGCGGCGGCCTGTGCCCGCCCGAAGGTGGCGATGGCAGCCGCACGTCCTTTGGCGGACACCGCCGCGCACCGGGCATGGTCGGCCAGCAGCGTCCGGAACAGCGCCGCGGCGTCCTTCGCCTCGTTCACCAGGAAGCCGCTTTCCCCGTCCACGATCAGGTTGTCTATCTCATAAACACCTGTCAGCCCTTTGGAGAAACGGTGCCGCCCGATATGAACGACCGGGATGCCGGTCATCCAGGCCTCCACGAAGCCGAGCGTGTAAGGCGCCGGGTTGGTGCCTGTCACGAAGGCCACGCGATGCCGGCGCAGCAGCGCCTTTTGCTCCTCCGGCCCGGCGACGCCGCGCCAGTCCGGGACATCCTCGTTGCCCAGGCCATACAGGTCGAATGGCAGGCCGGAGACGCAGCGTTGGTGGAAATCGAAGCTCATGCCATGGCCGCGGGCACGGAAGTTGTTGTTGAACGTCACGACGCGCGTGGCTGTCCCGGTCCAGCCGCCCCAATCCGCCGGGTCCTTGGCGGTGCGTATGACGGCATCGGCGCCGATATAGTGCCCGATGAACTGCTCCTCCGGCGACCACCGCACGATCTTCATGCCGCGGGTCCGAAAGTCCCGCATCCGGTCCTCGGCCCAATGAAGCCCCTGGCCAATGGTCCGCCAGATGACTCGGGACCCGGCAAGTTCGTCCCAGTTTTCCGCGATGAAGCTTACGTTGTGATGCACCAGGACGGCGTCGAACCCGGCGCAGAACGCGCGCGACACCCGCCATTGCGTTTCGCCCCGGACCTGCGCGCAGCCGTGCGCGGCGAACGCCTCCCGGCAGGCACGGTGCCAGTCCGTTTCCGGCAAGGGTCCGCGCAGGTTGTCCGGCTTGGTGCGGCGGAAGTAGAAGCCGAGGCTGAAGACCTCGTGTCCCATGCCCTCGAACAACTGGATCTCGTCGTATTCCAGGACGGGATGGACCGAGATGCACAGGACTCGCACGGGTCACTCCAGGCTGGGCCAGTGCGGCGCCGGATGCGGGCGTTACAACGGACGGGCTGTTGCTGCAATCGCGACGCCTGAGGGCGCAACACCTAAGCACGGAGCATCGCGCGACATGAGCTGCAAGGCCATATTTGACCTGCTGTCGGATCTTACGCCCTATGACGTGCCGGGGTGCGGCAAGGTGCGGGTGGGATCGCCGAACGACGGCGGCTATGTCATGCTGGACCGTTTCAGGCCCTCGCAGGCCGTGTTCAGCTATGGCCTGAGCTGGAACATCGCATTCGAGGCCGACCTGGCCCGGCGCGGCCATACCGTATTCATGTTCGACCACACCATCGAGGCGCTTCCGGAGCAGCATCCCGGCCTCAACTGGTTCAAGGAGGGCCTGGCGGCCGTCAGCGCGCCGGAGCAGCACCTGTTCACGTTGCCCGACCACCTCGCGCGGCTGGCGCCCGATGCCTGGAGCCTGATTCTCAAGCTGGACATCGAGGGGGCGGAGTGGGACGCCTTGGCCGCCCTGCCGGCGTCCGTCCTGGACCGCTTCGAGCAGATCGTGATCGAACTGCACGACTTCCGCCGGGCCGGGGAGCCTGGATGGCGCAGCCGGGCCAAGACGGTGCTGCACAAGCTGGCGCAGGTGTTCACGGTCCACCACGTACATGGCAACAACCATGCGCCGCTGGCAGTGATCGGGAACATGTTCCCGGTCGCAGACGTGATCGAGGTGTCGTATGTCCGGCGTGACCTGGAACCGCGTGCGCACTTTTCGGCGCTGCTGCCGTCCTACTTGGACGCCCCGAACGACCCAGGGCGGCCGGAGATGCCGCTTTGGTTCTTTCCGTTTGTGCCTATGGGAGACCTGGGGGGTCCGGGGGCGTCGGCCGAGGCGCAAGGGGGTGCGGTTGCGCGGTTTGAGGGCGCATTGGCAATGGGGCGGCGGTAGCGACCGTTTATAGGCTTGAGTATTGGTTTGGTGGAGGGGGTTGGATTCGAACCAACGTAGGCGATGCCAGCGGATTTACAGTCCGCCCCCTTTAGCCACTCGGGCACCCCTCCGCCGCGGCCCGCGCCCTGGGGCACGGAAAGCGCGGAGGTAGTCCGCCGGGCCGCCGCTTGTCAATCGCCTGGCGATGTCTCCGCGCGAAATCCT
>CAXTDP010000248.1:0-7838 GCA_964242295.1 uncultured Acetobacteraceae bacterium
GTGCGGCATTGGCGGGCCGGGACGTGCGGTTCGTGCCGGCGCCCGACTATGCCGCGGGCCTGTCGGCCAGCCTGCGCGCCGGCATCGCCGCGGTCCCGCCCGGCGCTGGTGCTGCCCTGGTGTGCCTGGGCGACATGCCGCTGGTCACGGGCGGCATGATGCAGCAGGTGATCGCCGCTTACGATCCCGGCGAGGGCCGGAGCATCGTGGCGCCAACCTGCCTAGGGAAGATTGGCAACCCCGTGCTCTGGGGCCGCCGCTATTTCTCCGACATCGCGGGTTTGACGGGTGATATGGGCGCTCGGCCGTTGCTGGAGCGGCACCGGGAGCATGTGGCGCTTGTCGAGCTGGGCGACGATGCGGTGCTGCGCGACTTCGACACCGTGGACTCGCTGGAGTCGTTGCCCGACGAAGCGTTCCCAGCCACGGTATTGCGCATGTAGGGCATTCCGGATGCCTTGCACACAAGACGGGTATACAAATCGGCGGCTTCTCAGATCGAGGCACAGGATGGGGACGGCTTCGAACGCACGCAGGAGGACGTCGGCGGCGGTTGCGGCGCTGGCCTGCATCGCCACTGCTATCGCAGCCCGGCCAGCCCTGGGGCAGGACGCGCCCAAGGTCGCAGTTGTTGAATTCGGCGAGTATACCGTCCGGCGTGAGGTGCCGCTGAGTGGGCGGTTTATCGGCTCCACCGGCGTCACCGAGCGGGTCAGCAGCGAGGGGGTCCGGCTGCTTCGCCACACTGACCGGATCGAGGCTGCGCCCTGCCGGCGGTTCGGAGCCTGGTTCCAGTTGCAGCCACCGGGCGAAGGTGGGCTGCTGCCGATTACCCAACGCCTGACCCACCCCCTTATGACGCGGCCGGACGGTGCCTCCGGCACGGTCGAGGCTGACGACGGCGTGCTCGATGGCGGTCCGGTCCTGTCCGGCTTCAGCTTCACCTATGATTGGGAGATGGTGCCGGGAACTTGGACGTTCGCATTGCTGTCAGGCGGTAAAGTATTGGCGGAGAAGTCGTTTGAGGTCGTGGCGCCTCCTGGCGGCGTAGCTTCGGCGGCTGGCGGGTGTGATGCGCCGATATCGTGACCACCCCGTGCCCGTGGGAGAGGTCCACGCGGATGAGGGTGGAACTCGTTGGGCCTCTGAGTCCGGGACTTCGGCAGCAGGGATTAGCTGCGGCATTTTTTCCTGAAGCACGTTCGTGATAATCCTGTGGGGACAAGGGGTTTGGCGGCGGACGTGCTGCTTGCGATGACGAATGGAACTGATCTCCTGAAGGCATGAGCGCGACGTGGCGGCCTTTGCCTTCGGGCAACCCATCCGACGCTTGCAGGTCATGACAAGCTGGTTGCGGCGGGGCCATCCGGGGTCAGCAGGGCTGGCTGGACGTCTCCGGAGCGCCACGCCGCATCCCCGTTCCGCATCATTGGGCAAGGTCGCTCGGATGGATGGCTGGTATGGCCTGGGAAACACCGCTAGCCGTTTTGTTCAGGTCTGGTCCCGGTCCAGGCTGGCGCAGGGAGACTTCCGGGTCCATCTTCCCAGGCAGGATGAACCACGCTCCGCTCCCGATCCGGACTGCCCGGCTGCAAGACGGCACCCTGACCTATTTGGTTGATCTCCCGCCGGAGGCGTTGCCGCCGGTACGCGGACGCGACCTGGCCGAAGCCTGGGAACAAGCGCGCGAGGCGGCATGCGGCGCCGCGTGGGGCACAACGCGGCTGTTCCGCTTCCGCCGCCCGGATGGCGGTATGACGGACCTGGCGCTGTCGGATGAGGATGCCTGCTGCTGGGCGGCCGCAGTTGACGCGACCGTCGGCATCGGCACGTCGCACGGGCTGTCGCTCTGCCTCCGCCTGCTGGCGCTGGTGGATCTGCTCGGCCGCGCATCTTGGCTTTCGCAGTTGTTCCGCATCGGGCGCAACGGCACGACGTTGCATCCGGCACTGTTGGCCACGGCCGCCGAAGCGCCGCTGGACGCCGACGCCCGCTTCGACGAGGCGCGGTTCCGTGCCCGCCTGGGCTGTGCCGTGCCCGGCCTGGCTGCATCCTCCACCGGAGTTGCCTTATGATCCCACGTTGCATCCTCGTGCTGCCCTTGCTCGTGGGGGCCTGCACGGGACGGCCTCCCCAATCCAACGCCGACCGTGCCGCGGCCACGGCGTGCCGGCAGGAGGTGGACAGGGTTTATGCCGCGCAGAACCGGCGGGACCTGACCTACCGGGACCAGCGCGACACGCCATTCGCGACATCCTACAATTCGGGCGTGACCAGCGCCGGGCTAGGCGCCCTGTTCGGGCGGGACAACGACATCCAGTCTTGCACCAGTCAAAGCCGGCCCGGCGCCGTTTCCGGCGCGATCGGGACCGGCCCCACATTCAGCCCCACCGCACGTTGACCCAGGGAAACCCGACCATGAGCAAGATCATCCGAACCGAACCGAGCAAGGTGCTGGCCAAGGCCGTCGAGTATCACGGCTTCGTCTTCACCCAGGGGGTGACGGCGACGGACCTGAGCAAGGACATCACTGGACAAACCCAGGAGGTGCTCGCCGGGCTGGACGAGATCCTGGAAACCCATGGGACCGACAAGACCCGCCTGTTGCAGGCGCAGATTTGGCTGAAGGACATTCGCGACCGCGACGCGATGAACCAGGTCTGGTCAGCATGGCTGCCGGAGGCGGGAGCACCGGCCCGGGCCTGCGTGCAAGCCAATATGGCCGACCCGCGCCACCTCATCGAAATCATGGTCACCACGTGTAAGTAGCAGCCGCACTTGCCCTAGCGTCGCGGCCGTAAATCATGGGAAGGGCAAAAATGGCTGGTTCTCGACCAGCAATTCTTCCCTCACTCACAGCCGATTCGGGGCGACGTTGCGATGCTGGTTAGACGCGCCGTGCTGCTTCGACCACTCCCAAACACAACCGTTGCGGCGACGTATCGCGGCGCTTTGATTGTGCCTTTTATCCTAATCCAAGCGGTTATGCACATGCAGATATCGCCAAATCGAGCGGGATAACGGGCAAATCCCTTGTCCTGGGTTGCCAGCCTACAACCGCCAACGTTACCCAATATTTCATAGCTTGCTCACGCGAGCGTGAAGATGAGGGACAGTCGGCATGAGTGGATGGATACATGGACAGATGACGTTGCTGGGTGCGGCGTTTGCCCTGGCAGCTCCCTTCTCCGCCCAACCAGCTCAGGCCTACCAGCACAACCGTCACGCAAATCACCAGATGTCCGGCCGTGATGCGGCACGGGTCATTTACGCCGGGGTCAGCCACTACGGCCGCTACCGCTCTTCGTTGCGCAACGGGTTTGCCGGGGGCACGCTGCAATGCGTGCCGTTTGCGCGGGAGAACACCGGGATCGAATTGATCGGGAACGCGGCCAACTGGTGGGACAACGCAGCCGGCGTCTATGAGCGCGGCGGCCGACCGGAGGTTGGCAGCATCCTGAACTTCCGTGGGACCCGCAGGATGCGGCTGGGCCATGTCGCCGTGGTGTCCAACGTGCTGGATAGCCATACCGTGCAGATTGACCACGCGAACTGGTCCGGCCGGGGCGTCGTGACCCGCAACGTGACCGTTGTGGACGTGTCGCCGTCCAACGACTGGTCGGCCGTACGGGTCGCCATGGGCAACGGCGAGTTCGGCAGCGTTTATCCGACCTACGGCTTCATCTACGACCGTCCGGACAAGGGGACGATGCTGGCCAACGCTGCGATCAACCGCGGCGGCGCAGCCTCGGGACCAGTCGTGACCACACCCGCATCGAAGTCGGCACCGCTGGATTTCCGGCCTGTGACTGGCGCCGCGCCCATCGTGTTGGCGCCGCAGCCCGACGACGAGGTGGCGGAGGCTGGGGATGACGTCGGGACCTACCGCACGCGGCGGAGCGGCAACCGCTTTGCCTCGGTGCATTACGGCCGGGCAGCGATGCAGGTAGCCCGCTACGGCTATGCTGGCAGCCGCGGCAACCGGAGCAGCGAGATGATGCTGGCGCAGCTCGGCCGTGGCGCGGACCGGCTGACGAGCGGGCGCATGATGGGTAGCCAGGTCTTGTTCATGGGCCATGTCGCACCCCGTGGTGGGCGTGACATGGCGTATGCCGGCAAGGGGCGCAGCCATCCAAGCATGATCCGGCAGGTGGCGTCCCACCGGCACGGCGGCCAATCCCACGTCAAGGCGGGCCAGCCTGGGCGCAGCTAGGCCGGCAACGGCGCCGGGCGTCGCGGCAGACGTTCCCATTCCAGTACCTCACGCCCGGCAGGAGAGCTTCCTGCCGGGCGTGATGGCTTTGGCGGTTGCTGATCGCCCGTAAGGCTGTCGTCCGTTCTCCACATCTATCCGTGCGCGAACCTTTGGAGGTTTGCTTAGGTCGCGCCTAGCATTCCCAGCACTGCACCTGCCCCCAGCAGCCAAAGCGGATGCAGCCGGGTCAGCAGGAGCGCCGCGGTTACGGCTAGGGTGATGGCGGCGGTGGCCCAGCCGTGGGAGGTGGAGGCGGCCAGGAGGGCTGCACCGGCTGCGACTAGGCCGACCGTAACGGGGCCTAGTCCGGCCTGCAGCAGGATGCGCCAGGGGCGGTCGCGGAAGCGGTGCCAGGCGCCGGAAACCGCCCAGGTCAGGACGCTGCTGGGGCCGATCATGCCGCCGGTGGCTGCCAGCGCGCCGGGCCAGCCGGCGACGTGCCAGCCGATCAGAGTCGAGACAAGCATGTTCGGGCCGGGTGCGGCCTGGGCCAGGGCGTAGAGGGCGGCGAACTCGGAGGCCGAGACCCAGCCGTGGACCTCGACGACCTGGCGCTGCATTTCGGGCAGGACGGGCGCTATGCCGCCGACGGCGACCAGGGAGAGTTGCGCGTAGATCAGGGCGAGCCAGGCGGTATCCGTCACCGTGTGCGCCGGTGCAGCAGGACGCTGAGGGATGCCATCACCAGCATGGTGGGGAGCAGCGGCAGGCGGACCAGGGCTATGGCGATGAAGGTGGCTACGGCGGTGGCGATGCCGAGGGGTTGCTGGCGGATGGGCCAGGCGATGCGGCAGGCCATTGCCACGACTAGGCCGGACGCCGCGGCGGCCAGGCCGCCGAAGGCGTGGCGCACGATGGGCAGGCCGCCGTAGCGTCCGTATAGCGTGCCCAGACTGATCACGATCATCACCGGGGCGGTGAGCAGGCCGCCCAGCGCCGCGGCGGCGCCGGGCACTCCGCGGAAGCGGGTGCCGAGGGCTACGGCCAGGTTGACGATGTTCGGGCCGGGGAGGAATTGGCAGAGGGCCAGGAGGTCGAGGAACTCGGTGGCGGTGAGCCATTGGCGTTGCTCGACCACCATGCGGCGTGCCCAGGGGAGCACGCCGCCGAAGCCCAGCATGCCGATGCCCAGGAAACCGCGGAACAGGTCGGTCAGGGTCGGCTGCATGGGGGCAGAGTAGCGGCGCAGACGGGCGGGGGACAATGCGCTAACGTTTTGTGAAACGGAGGACCGCCCGCCATGCCCGACCAGTTCCTGGCTGCCCGCGACTTGTTGCTGCGCCATCGGGACAACCTGGAGGCGGCGCGGCGGGAGTTCCGCTGGCCGGTGCTGGACCGGTTCAATTGGGCGCTGGATTACTTCGACCGGATGGCGGTGGGGAATGAGGCCCCTGCCCTGCGGTTCGTTGGGCCGGGGGATGCGGATGGCTCGGTGAGCTTTGCCGAGATGGGGCGGCGGTCGAACCAGGTTGCCAACTTCCTGCGCGGGTTGGGGGTGCGGCGGGGGGACCGGGTGCTGCTGCTGCTGGGCAACGTGCAGGCGTTGTGGGAGGCGATGCTGGCGGCGATGAAGCTGGGGGCGGTGGTGATCCCGGCAACCACCATGCTGACGGAGGACGATCTGCGCGACCGGTTCGACCGGGGCGGGGTGCAGCATGTGATCGCGGCTGGGGAGCTGGCGGGGCGGTTTGCTTTGATCCCCGGCGGTTATACCAGGATTGCGGTGGGCGGGGCGCCGGGGTGGGTGAGTTTCGAGGACGCTTATGGCGCTTCGGCGGAGTTTGCGGCGGAAGGGGAGACGCGGGCTGGCGATCCGTTGCTGCTGTATTTTACGTCGGGGACCACGTCCAAGCCGAAGCTGGTGCTGCATAGCCATCAGAGCTACCCGGTCGGGCATCTGACGACGATGTTCTGGATCGGGCTGCTGCCTGGGGATGTGCATCTGAATATCTCTTCGCCTGGGTGGGCGAAGCATGCTTGGAGCAGCGTGTTTGCGCCTTGGAATGCCGGGGCGACTATCTTGATCTTGAACCAGGGGCGGTTCGATGCGCGGGGGTTGCTGCGGGTGCTGGGCGAGGCTCGGGTGACCACGTTCTGCGCTCCGCCTACGGTTTGGCGGATGTTGGTGCAGGAGGACCTGGCTGGGTATCCCGTGCACCTGCGGGAGGTGGTGGCGGCTGGGGAGCCGCTGAATCCTGAGGTGATCGCGCGGGTGCGGGCGGCTTGGGGTGTCGGGATACGGGATGGATATGGGCAGACGGAGACGACGCTGCAGATTGCCAATACGCCGGGTCAGGTGGTGGAGGCAGGGAGCATGGGACGGCCTTTGCCGGGCTATGGCGTGAGCCTGCTGGATGCGGAGGGGGTTGAGGCGGAGGAGGGTGAGATCGCCCTTCGTCTTGACCCGGGGCCGCTGGGGCTGATGCAGGGGTATCTGCAGGAGGATGGGAGCGTGCGGGCGCCGGAAGGGGCGTGGTATCGCACCGGGGATGTGGCGATGCGGAACTCGGACGGGACGCTGACCTATGTGGGGCGAGCGGATGACGTGTTCAAAAGCAGCGGGTATCGGATCAGCCCGTTCGAGCTGGAAAGCGTGCTGATCGAGCATCCGTTGGTGGCGGAGGCAGCGGTGGTGCCTTCGCCGGATGCGACTCGGACGGCACTTCCAAAAGCGTTCGTGGCGCTGGTGGAGGGGGCGGCTGCGGATGCGGCGACGGCTCAGGCGATCTTTGCGCATCTGCGGGCGCGGCTGGCGCCGTATAAACGGGTGAAGCGGATTGAGTTCTTCGAGCTGCCGAAGACGATTTCGGGGAAGATCAGGCGGGTGGAGCTGCGGCGGCTGGAGGCTGGGCGCCGAGCCGGGGGGGAGATGGGAGTGGCGGAGTTCTTGGAGGATTGAGAGGGTGGGCCAGATGATGCAGCCGGCACGACCGTGATCCGACTGATGCAGCATGCCGGCGCCGCGTTTCTACGCAGGGGTTTGCAGGCGGACTGGATCGAGGCAGCCATCCTTGGCCACGGATTAGACGGCCCGGGACCCTGACCCGGCGCTTATGCGGTCCTATGAGGCTATCGCGGCGTGTGGTGGCAGGGTGCTGCGGGTTGTCCACCGTCCCGATTGGCGACGACAGCCTGGCGGTTAGGGCATTCGGCTTGAGCGTACGTCCATGATGAAGATCAGCTATGACCCGAAAGGCGACGCCTCTGTGGCGTGGTTTGCGCCGGAGGGAATAACGGCCGAGCGGACGGAGGAGGTCGCGCCTGAGGTGTTCGTGGATTTCGATGCGGACGGGGGCGATTGGGGTTGAGATGCTGACCGTGGGATTACGCGTCAGTGGGATGTACGGCGCGGCGCAGAAAGCGCACGAGGCTGCTGGCTGAGTACTTGAGCTAGGTAATTGCCGCTTACGCCACGGCCGGTGGAGCGGGACTGGGCGGGCCTGCTTGACGTTCATCTGCGTGTCGGCTGGGTGCTTGGAGGTTTGGTTAGTCTTCGGATGGCAGGCGCCATCGGGCGTCGGTGCGGACGGCTTGGTGCAGGACGAAGGCGACGGCTTCGGCCGGGTCGTCCGGCAGGGTGTGG
>CAXTDP010000249.1:0-7836 GCA_964242295.1 uncultured Acetobacteraceae bacterium
CAATCCGACCGCGCCGGCGGTGACCGTGGCGGAGATCGCGGTGGTGACCGCGGCGAGCGTGGTGGCGACCGCGACGGCGGTGCACGCCGTCCGTTCTACCGCCGCCGCAAGAGCTGCCCGTTCAGCGGCCCGAACGCGCCCAAGATTGACTACAAGGACGTGCGCCTGCTGTCCCGCTTCTTGAGCGAGCGCGGCAAGATCGTGCCGAGCCGCATCACTGCTGTGTCCGGCAAGAAGCAGCGCGAGCTGGCCAACGCCATCAAGCGCGCCCGCTTCCTGGCGCTGCTGCCCTACGTCGTCGCATAAGGGACCGGGATCATGGCAACGATTGATCTGATCCTGCTGCAGCGGGTTGATAAGCTGGGTCAAATGGGCGACGTGGTGAAGGTGAAGCCGGGCTATGCCCGCAACTTTCTCCTGCCGCAGAAGAAGGCCCTGCGCGCCAATAAGAACACGCTGGCCCAGTTCGAGGGGCAGCGCGCGCAGCTGGAAGCGCAGAACATCAAGCGCCGCGAGGAGGCCGAGCGGCTGTCCGAGCGCATGGCCGGGCTGACCGTGGTCATTATCCGCCAGGCGGGCGAGAGCGGCAGCCTGTATGGCTCCGTCAGCAGCCGCGACATCGCGGACGCTTGCGCCGCGGCGAGTCTTACGGTGAACCGCAGCCAAGTGGTGCTGGACCAGCCGATCAAGACCCTGGGCCTGACGCCCGTGCGCCTGGTGCTGCACCCGGAGGTCACGCTGCCGGTCACCGTCAACGTCGCCCGCAGCGTCGAGGAAGCCGACAAGCAGGCCCGCGGCGAGCAGGTCGGTCTGGCCGGCGAGGAGGAGGTCGAGCAGGACGACCAGCTTGAGTTCGGCGCCGCCCTGGCCGAGGCCGGCGGCGACCGTGATCGCGACCGGGAGTAAGTTCGCAGACCGCCTTCCAGTCCAAAACAAGGGCGCTGCCTGCTCCCTCTCCCTCCGGGAAAGGGTTGGGGTGAGGGGGTCTGGCTGCGGAGCGGGGCGCCGTCAGTGCCGCATGCACCAGACCCAGCGTCACCCAACGCCTGCGCTCGAAGACCCCCTCACCCCGACCCTCTCCCGGAGGGAGAGGGAGCAGTGCAGCGGTGCTCCAAAAGGACCTGACATCATGCGGATCGGCGTGATTGGCGTTGCGGGCCGCATGGGCCGCCTGATCGCGGAGGAGGTGTTGGCCGCTGGACACATCCTGTCAGGCGGAACCGAGCGCGCCGGGTCCGGGCACGCCATCTCGGCCGGCATAGCCGCATTCGACGACATGTCTGCTCTCGCCGCGGCGTCCGACGCGGTGATTGATTTCACCCACGCCGCCGTCACTGCCGTCCATGCCGAAGCCTTGGCTGCGTCAAGTGCCGCCTGGGTCCTCGGCACCACCGGCCTGTCACCTGCTGACGACGCCGCTGTCGCCCGCGCAGCCCAACGCATCCCCGTCGTCCAGTCCCCCAACTTCGGCCCTGGCATCACCCTTCTGCTCGCCCTCGCCGAGCAGCTTGGCGCCGCCCTGCCGTCAGCGGAGTACGATGCCGAAATCCTGGAGATGCACCACAACCAAAAGGTGGATGCCCCGTCCGGCACCGCCGTCGGCCTAGGCCGCGCTGTCGCCCGCGGCCGCGGCGTGCGGCTGGAGGACGTGATGGACTCCGGACGCGACGGCCATACCGGCCCACGCCAGCCCGGCGCCATCGGCTTCGCGGCGCTGCGTGGCGGAAACGTCGTCGGCGAGCACACCGTCCTGTTCGCCGCCGGGGCCGAGCACATCGCCCTGACCCACCGCGCCTTTGACCGCCGGATGTTCGCCACCGGCGCCGTCCGTGCCGCGGCGTGGACCGCGGGCAAGCCGCCGAGGCTGTATTCGATGAAGGACGTCATGGGGGTCGGTTGACAGCAGGCGCGGACGGCCTCACCCGCTTCGCCGCACGCTTCCCTGTCGTATGGCATGTCGTGGAAGCCGATGGCCTCGCGGGCGTCGAAGCACTGGGGCTGCTGCCCGCGGCGGACCTGCTGCGACAGGCAGGCGCCGCGCCCACGGACCAGAACCGCGACGACTTTCGGCGCGTGCAGCCCGGCCCTGGCGCTGGCAGTGGCCTTGTGGCCGTCTTGCGCTTCCAACTGATGGCCGACGCGAAGATCACGTCTTCGCTGCACGGCGCATTTGCCGGCCAACCCGCGCTGTGGCGGGCGCTGATCGACAGCCAGGTCTTCTTTTGGGCCGACCCGGCCCGCCGGGACTCGTTCCTCCGCGCCTGCCGCCGCGACCGCCGGCGCAGCCGGGCAGCGCCGCTTGACGAGCCACCGGTCACCCTCGCCTTCGACACGGCGGCGCTGCTTGCTGCCCAGTCTGCCGCCGCCTTCTACTCCACCTTCAATACCGGCAGCACCGTCCGCGGCGGCGCCCGCGCCCGCCGGGACGAGAACACGTTCCGTTCCGTCGTCTCCTACCGGTCAGGTCCCGTCGCCGAACTCGCCATCCGCGGCCCCATCCCTCCGGCCTTGCTGGCCCGCGCCCGTTTGCCTTGACCACCCCCCAAGGATCGGTCACATACCCGGCGCCCCGGCATTCGGCCGGTGCGGCGGCTTTGCTCCAGCGGAACACCGCGGCGCCGCTCCTGCCACCACCACGCGACAAGAGGAGAAATCCATGCGCGAGAAGGGCGAATACCTTTTCACGTCCGAATCAGTCTCGGAAGGCCACCCTGACAAGGTCGCCGACCGCATCAGCGACACCGTTCTCGACGCCTTCTTGGCCGCCGACCCCTACTCCCGCGTCGGCTGCGAAACGTTGGTCACCACCAACCGCGTCGTCCTCGCCGGCGAGACCCGTGGACCCGGCACCGTCACGCCCGAGCTGCTCTGCCACCTCGCCCGGCTGGCCATCCATGACATTGGCTACGACCAGGCAGGCTTCTCCTGGCGCAATGCCGACATCCAGTGTCACCTGCATGCCCAGAGCGCGGACATCGCGGCGGGCGTGGACAGCACCGGCAACAAGGACGAGGGTGCCGGCGACCAGGGCATCATGTTCGGCTTTGCCTGCAACGAGACGCCGGAGCTGATGCCGGCGCCGATCCACTACGCCCACCTGATCCTGCGCCGCATGAGCGAGATGCGCCGGAACGGCGATCCGACCGTGGCCGGCCTGCAGCCCGACGCGAAAAGCCAGGTGACATTGCGCTACGTGGACGGCAAGCCGGTCGGGGCGACCAGCGTCGTCGTCTCCACCCAGCATGACGAGGGCATGGACCAGCGCACCATCAAGGCGATGATCCGCCCGATCATCGAGACCAGCCTGCCGCCGGGCTGGATGCCGCCCGATGACGAGCTGTATGTGAACCCGACCGGCAACTTCGTCATCGGCGGTCCCGACGGCGACGCCGGGCTGACCGGCCGCAAGATCATCGTGGACACCTATGGCGGCGCCTGCGCCCACGGCGGCGGCGCGTTCAGCGGCAAGGACCCGACCAAGGTGGACCGCAGCGCCGCCTATGCCTGCCGCTACCTCGCCAAGAATGTCGTGGCCGCGGGCCTGGCGGAGAAGTGCACGCTGCAGATCAGCTACGCCATCGGCGTGTCGCACCCGCTGTCGGTTTATGTGGACCTGGACGGCACTGGTAGGGACGTGGAGGAGGCCAAGCTCGAGAAGGTGCTGCGCGAGCTGGTGAACCTCAGCCCGCGCGGCATCCGCGAGCACCTGCACATGAACCGGCCAATCTACGCCGTGACTAGCGCCTATGGCCACTTTGGCCGCACGCCGGATGAGGACCTCGGCACCTTCACCTGGGAAAAGACCGACCTGGTCCCGGCGCTGCGCAGCGCCTTCAACCGCTGAAGGACCCCGCCGAGCGCCTTTATGGCCGCACGCGGAGCCATCCGCTGCGGCCCCGGCAGCAACTGCTGCTGGACGCTACCCTGCCCCGCTTGCGTCTTTCCTTGGCGCAGGCGGGCGATCCCTTGGCCGCTTTCGACCCGCGGCCGGACCGGCTGTGGCTGGAAGTCGGCTTCGGCGGCGGCGAGCATGCCCAGGCGCTGGCCGCTGGGCACCCTGGTGTCGGCCTGATTGCTTGCGAGGTGTTCGAGAACGGCCTGTGCTCCCTGCTGTCCCGCCTGGTGCCGGAGGGCGGGGAGGCCGACGCCCCCCTGCCCCCAAACCTGCGCCTGTGGGATGATGACGCCCGCATCCTGCTGCGCGCCCTGCCGCCGGGCAGCCTGGACCGGGTGTTCCTGATGTTTCCCGATCCCTGGCCCAAGATGCGCCATGCCAAGCGCCGCTTCGTGCATCCGGCCCAGGTGGCCTTGGTCGCCCGCGCCCTGCGCCCCGGCGGCGAGTGGCGCGTCGCCTCGGACGATCCGACCTACCAGGCTTGGGTTGCGGAAGTCATGGCGGGACAGGCGCTATTCACCGCGCCGGCGCCGGCGTCCGAACGCCCGGCCGGCTGGCCGCCGACGCGATATGAAGCGAAGGCGCTGCTGGCTGGGCGGACGCCGCTGTATTGGCGGTTCACCCGGACGGACCTGCCTGCACCAACGCCAGAGGTGGACTGAACCACCCGTTACGGCCGGATCACCGTCGTATTGAACGGCTGCCCGTTGGCCGCGGCGTGCGCGACGGCCTCGTTGGCCCGATCCAAGCCGAACTCCGTCACGTCGAACTGGCCTAGGTCCAGCAGGCCGGACCGGATCAGCCCAACCATCCGCACGTTGGCTTCGGGCGGATACATCCACTGCCCATGGATGGTGACGCAGTTCCGCATGATCCACGGATACGGCAGGTCCAGCCCGGCGCCGCCCAGCATCCCGACACCGCCCATCAGCACGGCCCGCCCATAGGGCCGCACCGACATGACCGCCGCCCGCGCCGCGGTGGCCGGCGCCGCGGGCGGGAGCATGTCCATCACGCAGTCAATTGGCCCCGGCGGCGCCCCCTGCATCCGCGCCCGATCCTCGTCCTCCACGCCGGTTAGCGTCACCGTCCGCAGCCGTGGGCCGAAGCGCCGGGCGAGGTCCGCCAGCACCGCCTCGTTGCGGCCCGGCGCCACGACGCAGCCCACCCCCATCGCCAGCCCGACAGCCACGGCGGCGTTACCGAAGTTGCCGGTGGCACCGCTGACCAGCAGCGTTTCCCCGGCTTGCAGCCCCGCCGCCAGCAGCCCGCCATACGGCACCAGCATCAGGCCCATGGCGCACCACCGCCCGGCATCGGCCGGATTGATCGGCCCGATCGGGATGGCGTTCTCGGTCGGCACCCGCATTTGCTCGGCGAAGGGACCGTTGTGGAAATACTCCTGCAGCCGCAGCCCGCCCTCGCCGCGGCTGCTCCAGCCCTGCAGGGTAATGTCGGGCGCAACCCCACCGTCGCGCGACCGTATGGTCGGGTCGCAAAACACCCAGTCCCCGGCGGCGAGCCGCGTCGCGTCCGGCCCGGTGGCGCGCACCCGGCCAATCGCGCCGCATCCCGACACGACCGGCAGCACAAGCGGATACTTCCGCGCGCCGCTGAACACCTCGCTGGCGTAGGGCAGGACAGCGGCTGCGACGACATCCACGAGGACCTCGCCGGTGCCCAGGACCGGGTCGGGCAGGGTTTCGATGGCAAGCGGCGAGCCAAACGCATTCAACACTGCGGCCTTCATGGTCATTCCAATCGTTGTGACCCGGGCATCCTCGCAGGCTGCAACTTCACATCCAGGCCTGGTATTATCCTGGGATGGACCAGTGCCCCCCAGACCACCCCACAGCCGTTGCGGCGGACCCGGACCGGAGCGCGCTCGGCGACTTCCTCCGCTCACGGCGGGAGAAGCTCAGCCCAGAGGCGGCCGGCCTGCACAACGGCCGTCGCCGCCGCACGCCGGGGCTGCGCCGGGAGGAAGTGGCTGAGTTGGCCGGCATCGGCGTGGACTGGTATGTCCGGCTGGAGCAGGGGCGCAGCGTCAGCCCCTCCGTCACCACGGTGAATGCGCTGGCCCGCGCGCTGCGCCTGGGCCGGGCCGAGCATGCCCATCTGCGGGCGCTGGCGCGGGACACCGGCCGCCGCGCCTTTGTCCGCGAAACCGTGCCCGGCACGATCCGGCGCATGATCGAGGGCCTCAATCAGCCCGCCTACATTACTGGGCGCCGCTGGGACATCCTGGCGTGGAACGCCGCCGCGGCCGGCGTGTTCACCGACTTCGGCGGGATCGCCGAGGCGGACCGCAACATCCTGCTTTACGTGCTGACCGATCCCCGCGCCCGGCGGCTGTTCGGGGCGGCCTGGGCCGGCGAGGCCCAGCGCATGGTGGCGCAGTTCCGCGCGACGCATGACCTGTGGGCCGGCGACCCGGCATTCCTCGACCTGCTGGAGCGCCTGAAGCTCGGCAGCCCCGAGTTTATTGGCTGGTGGGAAGCGCACGATGTCCGCGGTGTCGCTGCCGGGCAGAAGGCGCTGCACCATCCGGAACGCGGCCTGCTGCGGTTCGAGTATGCGTCCTTCCAGGCGAACGACGATCCCGCGCTGAAGCTGGTCATCTACACGCCAGCATGATGCCAGCCGCTTTTACCGCTCCCGTCATGGCGAGGCATGGAACGCGGCGGCGCTCCAGGGCAAGCACGCACTGTCCCCTCGGCCCGGGGATCACCGCGCTGCAAGCGGCCTGCGATGAGAATGGACCCGCGGAAGGATCAAAGCGGGGGACTGTCCTCACCGACCCGCAGGTCTATGCCCAGCAACTTGACGGCTGCCCGGTGCACCGGCGCGGTCATCGCCCGCCGCGCCGGGTCCAGGGGCCGCGGAGCGTCCAGGGCAACCCGCACCCATCCCGCCCGATGTGCCGGCAGGCGCAGCACGATGCTCGTGGCCGCGCCGTCCGAAAGCGCGACGTGGAAAGTGGTGCCGTTGGAGTCGCCGGTGTCCGAGGCGCGCGTGCTCACGTCAACGCCGCGGGTTCCGCTGGACTGGGCGGCAATCCCCTGCACGTGCAGCGTCAGCACGGCAGCGGGTCCGGCGGGGAGGTCCAGCATCAGGCTGCTGTGCGGCCCTTCCGACCAGACCTGCCCATCGCCATCCCACCGCCATCCGCTCCCCAGCACCGGTGCAAGCGCCGGCCCTACCAGGGTCAACGGCAACACCAAGGGGTCCGCAGCCGGACGGGCCACGCCCGGCGAGCCTGCGACCGGCGTGCCTTCAAACGGCGCGATGCCTCGTCCGCATAGGACGGCCTGCGGCATGGCCCGGCAAACGGTATCCGGCCCCAGCCACTCCGGGCGCAACGCCGCCCTGGTGGCTTCGCCGAAGTAGGCGCGGGCCTCGCCGGGCAGCAGTGGCAATTCCGTCAGCTCGGCCAGCGTTTTCTCGCAGTTGAATGAGGGCGGCGGACGGCCGGCGCCCACGTCCCGCAGGCGCGCCCCGGCCTGGACGGCATGCAGCAGCATGACTTCCGCCCCGGCCTGCGCGACGTGGTCGGCGGAACAGGTCGGGTAAGGCGCAACACCGAACAGCCGCGTCCCTTCCGGCACTGGCAGCACCGCCACGGCGGCGCCATGCTCCCAGCCCTGCCGGGCGGAGCGCCGCAGCGGCTCGGAATCAACCACTTGCAGCAGGCACGCCGACACCAGCAGCATTGCGCCCCAGGGCCGGGGCATCCGCGCCACGCCGGCGACCGCGGCGATCATCACCGCGTAGCCCACCGGCCAGAATGCCCGGCCCGGCGCCCGGAAGGTGCCGAAGATGTCCTCCCAGGGCTTGGTCCCCAAATCCAGCACCTTGAACGGCCCGGCATAAACCCGGCTGCTGAGCGACAGCACCGCCAGCCCGCCCAGCACCAGCAGCAGCCCGCGCACCGGGCGCAC